>VHCZ01000035.1 GCA_016871535.1 Verrucomicrobiota bacterium | reverse complement strand
GAAGCCAGGCGAATCGCGACTGACCGACACTTGTAATCCCGCGACCGCAGCAGTCGAACTTGTCTTCGCAGTCAGAACCGCTTATGATGATTCAAAGCCGAACACTGACATGCCGGAAGCGCCTGCTTGGAGCGCAAACGCGAGTGGCTGTGATTCGCCCCAAACTCCCGCCGCCGGCGCGCGCCAATCACACGAAAGGACCCTATGAACACAAAGTTCGAGCAATGCCAGCAGTGGGTGGAAACACATCGGGACGTGCTCCTTGATTGCGTCCGGGTTTATCTCGGCGTCGGGCTCTTCATCAAAGGCCTCTACTTCTTGATGCACCCGGAATTGTTCGCCCAATTCACGAACGCCGCGGCAAACAGTTGGCTGGTCCCGATGGCGCGGGCGGTTCCTTACGTCCATATGCTGGGCGGACTGCTGCTGGCGCTGGGAGTGCTCACCTGGCTGGGCGCGCTGATCCAACTCCCCGTCCTCATCGGCGCCGTGTTCTTCGTCAATATGCCGCACATGATCGACACCGAAGGCCGGGAAGCCGTCGAGTTTTCCGCGCTGGTGTTGTTTCTGGTGTGTTTGATCTTCCTCCGGAGTTTCCTCCCGGGGGCGAATCCGCTGTCCATCCTGCAACTGCGCAAAGGCCAGAGCGCTCCCGCTGCCGGCGGGACCAAGACTTCGGTCGGCCCCGATGATCTTTTCGTGGATTTGATCCGCATTTGAATCAGCGTGCAGTTGACTCGCTCCCTGCGCGATTCAATTTGTGTTCGCGTCTCGGCTTTGTTATAGGCGGGCCCGTTCAGCGAACTTGTGACCGCCATGCCCACGCAACCCTGTCCCCGCGGTGCGCAACCCGCTCGATCATCTCTAACCGTTTTAACGCTTTAACGCCCCCGATGGATTCCGATCCTCCCCATCAAAGCCCAAACGGGAATCAGCCGCACCTGCTCCGGCAGTTCGGTTTGCTTCAGGCCACGGCGCTGAATATGTCCAACATGATCGGGATCGGGCCGTTCATCACGATCCCGGCGCTCATGTCCGCGCTGAACGGGCCGCAAGCGATGCTCGGCTGGCTGGTCGCCATGATGATCACGATTCCGGATGCGTTGGTCTGGGGCGAACTCGGAGCGGCGATGCCTGGATCGGGCGGCACGTATGTCTATTTGCGCGACGGATTTGGACGGGAAACGTTCGGCCGGCTGATGGCTTTTCTGTTCGTCTGGCAATTCATCCTGAGCGGGCCGCTCGAAATTGCGTCCGGCTTCATCGGGTTGGCCCAGTATCTCAAATATCTCTGGCCTGGACTGACGGTCCGCGAGACCCAACTCATCATCGTGGGCGTCGGGATTCTGACGATCGCGCTGCTCTACCGTCAAATCACGGCCATCGGCCGGATCACGGTCAGTTTGTGGATTGGCATGTTGTTGACCACGCTGGCGGTGATTGTCACGGGCGCGCTGCATTTCGATCCGAAGCTGGCTTTTGATTTTCCGCCAGGCAGTTTTCAATTCTCACTGGGCTTCCTGCTCGGTTTGGGCGCAGCGACGCGCGTCGGCGTGTACGACTACCTTGGTTACTACGACGTCTGCTACATTGGCGAAGAAGTCCGCGATCCGGGGAAAGTCATCCCGCGTTCGATCCTGATCAGCATCGTGTGCGTCGCGCTGATTTACATCGGGATCAATCTTTCGATCATCGGCGTGGTGCCGTGGCGGGAGTTTGTGCCTGCAACTGACCCGCCGCCGCCCGTGGTGTCGCTTTTCATGGAAAAGATCTATGGCGCGAAAGTGGCGACGGTGTTTACGGTGATGGTGCTGTGGACAGCGTTCGCCTCGGTCTTCGCGTTGTTGCTCGGTTACTCGCGAATCCCGTATGCCGCAGCCAGGGACGGTTGTTTCTTCAAGGTGTTCGGCCGCCTGCATCCGAAGAAGAATTTCCCGCACGTCTCGCTGGTGACGATCGGGATTATTTCCATCGCGTGCAGTTTTCTGCCGCTGATGACGGTGATCGACGCGCTCCTGATCACGCGCATTCTGGTGCAATTCATCGGGCAGATTTTTGCGGTGATGTTGCTGCGGAAACGAGCGCCGCAAATGGAGCGTCCGTATCGCATCTGGCTTTATCCATTGCCGCCGCTGATCGCGCTGGCCGGATGGTCTTTTCTCTTCGCGACGGCGGACGTGAGGCTAAAGAACTACGGCGCGGCCATCCTGGCGGCGGGCATTGTGATCTTTCTGATCTGGAGCCGCCTGACGCGACGCTGGCCTTTTGGCGAGAAAACAGCCCTCTAACGAACAGCGTGTTTCGAAAATGGGTGGAACGGGCTACCAGCCCGTTTTCGGCGGCAACTTGCCGCCGAAAGGAAACGCGAACGCATGCCAACACACGCGAATAGGGATCGGCTTCCGCTGCGCCGGTGTGCTCACGCTACGGCCTCTAATTGCTATCTGCAGTCCTAGGCTAGGCTAGACCTGGCCGACCGCCTGAGAACCGTAGCGTAGATTTTCAATCTGCTGTATCGCCGATTTCCAATCGGCAGGGCGCCGGCAAGTCCCAGCGTGCTCGGACTGGGAGACGCCCCGCAGAATACAATTCTGCGATACGGCAGAGTGCAACTCTGCGCTACGAGCTTTGTCGTCCATCCCGCGGACCAAGCAGTATACGGAGCGCGGCTGCGGGGAGTAGAAGGGCCCAGCCGCAGCCTGTGGGCAATTCAAGGCGCTGCGGCTGGTCTTCGACACAGTCCGCGCTCCGAAAATCAGAATCGCTGGTGTCCGAGCGGCTTGCGTTCAGCGCCGCGTTTTCTTACCAATACCACGCGCATGAAACTCCATCTCCTCGCCCTCACTGTCTTTGCCGCCGCATCGCTCCTGGCCGACGGACCCGGCGACAATCTCCCCGACAAAGTCCGGCGCGTCCCGCCTCCAGGGATTCCAATCGATCAAGCCGACCGCGGAGAATTGGAAGCCAAAGTGGCCGAGTTCGGAAAAGAGATCGAATCCCTCCGGGGCGCGCTCAAAGCCAAAGCGGCGCTGCTCGATTTGCTCCCGGACGTGGAGATCTATCACAAAGCGGTCCGTTATGCGCTGGCTTACGACGAGTTTTACAGGACCAACGAGGTCCAGGTCGCGCGCAGTTTGTTTCAGCAAGGCATGGAACGAGCCGCCGCGCTGCGCGACGGGCGCGCGCCCTGGGCGACAGCCACAGGCCTGGTCGTTCGCGCGTACGTGTCGAAGATCGATGGCTCGGTGCAGCCATACGGGCTGGTCGTTCCTGCGTCCTATCAATTCAACCCGCCGCGTCCGCATCGGCTCGACGCCTGGTTTCACGGGCGCGGCGAAAACCTGACGGAGCTGAGCTTCATCAATGACCGCCAGCGCTCGCCCGGGGAATTCACGCCGCCGAACGCCTTCGTGCTTCACCTTTATGGCCGGTACTGCAACGCGAACAAATTCGCGGGCGAGATCGACTTGTTCGAAGCGCTGGAGCATGTTCGCAGACACTATCCCATCGACGAGAATCGGCTTGTGGTGCGCGGTTTTTCCATGGGCGGAGCGGCTTGCTGGCAATTCGCGGTTCACTACGCGAGCCGATGGGCCGCGGCGGCGCCCGGCGCCGGCTTCTCCGAGACCGCGGACTTTCTGCGCGTGTTCCAGAACGAACCTGTCAAACCCGCGTGGTACGAGCAGAAGCTCTGGCACTGGTACGATTGCACGGATTACGCAGTGAATCTTTTCAACTGCCCGACCGTCGCCTACAGCGGCGAGATCGACCGCCAGAAACAAGCGGCCGACATGATGGCCAAAGCGCTTGCCGCCGAAGGCATGGAACTCACCCACATCATTGGGCCGCAAACGGCTCACCGTTATCACCCGCAAGCCAAAGAAGAAATCAACCGCCGCATCGACAGCATCGTGGCGCGCGGACGAAACCCGTTGCCGAAGAAAGTCCGGTTCACCACCTGGACGCTGCGTTACAATCAGATGTTCTGGGTCACGGTCGAAGGTCTGGAGGAACACTGGGAACCCGCCCGCGTCGAGGCGGAAATCTCGGACGAAAACACCGTGGTCGTGAAAACGGCCAATGTCTCGGATCTCACTCTGGCGATGCCGCCCGGCCTTTGTCCGCTCGACAACACGCGCAAGCCGCGCGTCGTTCTGGATGGGCGCACGCTCGAAGCGGCGCCGGTGCCCTCCGACAAATCCTGGACCGCTCATTTTCAAAAGGCCGGAGCTGTCTGGTCGGCAACACCGTCCGTTGACCAGATCACTCTCCGCAAACGCCACGGCCTGCAAGGGCCGATTGACGATGCGTTCCTCGACAGCTTCCTCATGGTCCGTCCCTCCGGAAAGCCTCTGAACGAAAAAGTTGGGAAGTGGGCCGAAGCCGAGCAAGCGCACGCCATCGATCATTGGCGCCGCCAGTTCCGCGGCGACGCGCGTGTGAAGGCGGACACGGAGGTGACGGCTGAAGATATTGCGAACCACAACCTGGTTCTCTGGGGCGACCCGCAAAGCAACGCGCTGCTGGCGAAGATTGCCGTCAGCCTGCCGATTCGCTGGGATGCGGAGGGCGTGCGCGTTGGCGCGTTCACGTATGTTGCGGATCAGCACGTGCTGCTCGCGGTTTATCCCAACCCGCTCAATCCTCGGCGGTACGTGGTCTTGAACAGCGGGTTCACGTTTCGGGAGTATGATTACCTGAACAACGCGCGCCAGGTGCCGAAGCTGCCGGACTACGCGATCATTGATACCAGCGTGCCGGTCTCGTCGCGAGCACCCGGCGGAATCGCGGCCGCGGGATTCTTCGGAGAACAGTGGGAATTGAAGCAAGCGCAACGGTAGGGGAACGCGCCTGTGCCCCACTAACGCAGTGCATGGTTTCTCCCCGGAATTGGCGCGCGCTCGCGGTTGTCCTTTGCGCGGCTGTGGCCATCGTTTTGGCGATCTCGGCCCGAACGGGGAATGTCCTTACTGTGCCGACCGTGGGATTGACGACAGATCGACCGGAGAACCGTAGCGCAGATTTTCAATCTGCGGTATCGCCGATTTCCAATCGGCAGGGCGCCGGCAAGTCCCAGCGTGCTCGGACTGGGAGACGCCCCGCAGAATACAATTCTGCGATACGGCAGAGTGCAACTCTGCGCTACGAGCTTTGTCGTCCATCCCGCGGACCAAGCAGTAAGCTTCCGGACGGAACCACGTTGAGATTCATCCAAACCGAGTTCAATAAACCTATGACCTTCCCGGGAAAAACCCGATCTGAGAAATTGCTCGCGCGGTTCCTTCCGCCAACGAGCTCTGCGGGCGTCACCGTGATTGCCATGACCGAATATGTCGGGAGAATCGTGGATGAAGGCGGTACCGAACATGGCGAAGACCGGTTACAGGGCTTTCCCCAGGAAGCCAATCTCGCTTACGGGGTTTCTTCGATCCCCATCGCACCGGAATATGGAAACAGGCTCAGATTGAGGATTTACCAGGAAGACGCGAAAACCAATCGCGTCAGGCTCGGAGAGTTCCCGATCCGGAATCCGCTGGCGAACGGACCGGCCAAATAAAGCCGTTCGATTGTGTTTCGTCACGCTCTGTGGCCACGTCACGCACCCAGTTCACCGCGCTCTTCGCGCCGAGGTTTCCCGGAACGGATTGGATTTCCTGCCCAGGCCAGCCACGGCGAGCCGGCGCGGCAAGCACAAGGGCGCCATGAAAACATAAAGCCATCCGAGCGCGAGATGCACCGCCCACGCCAGGGCCAGTTGGATCAGGTTCAGTTGTTGAAAGCTGTAAGCCAGGATAGCGGCGCCCATCAACAACGCGCCCGACATGAGTGACGCCACCGCCAATCGCCACGCGCCGAACACGCTGACGTGCCGGTCCGAATAAAACGCGATCAACTGGACCGGCAAGGCATACACCGCGCCCAGGATTCCCCAGAACAGGAAAAGCCCCGAGGCCACGCCTACAGCCAGGCCCGCCGCGACGACCGGGCGCCAGGCGCCCCACCACGCCTCCAGGTCGCGCCGATTCAGCGGCACCGCCCACGTGGTCGGATACGGGATGCCCACGTAGCCCAGCAGAGAGCGGACACGAAACTCGGTTCGTCCCAGCTCGAATTGCAGATCCGACGCGAATCCCAGTTCACCCGTGCCCGCGCGGTCCACCACGATGGAGAGGAATTTGCCTTCGGCTAACTTCACGGGCGTTGGCCCGGTCCACTGGAGTTCGCCTGCGCGGATGGCGCTCGGTTCGGGCAGTTGCGCGATGGCCCGACGGAGCGCGGGTTCCCAGGCCATGTAAAACAGCCCAACGACGCTCCCCGCGACCAGCACCGCCAGGGCGAAGGCCGCAATAAACAACCGCGTGAACGATCCATGCGCGAACGCCGCGACGCCGCCGAAGGTCAGAGGCTGCCAGGGCGAACTGTGCGATTTCGTGTCAACGTCCATCTTCAAACTGAAGTCCCGTTTCGGCACCATAAAGGCTCGGGGCCGGTTTGGCGAGACAGGGAGTTTCAGGGAGGTAGTTCGGTGTTCAAAGTTCAAAGGGAAGGAAGCGTCGGAAGCGTCAGGACGCGTTCCACTGCGTCCCTGGAATTGCTCTTTCGCTCTTTCGATAGCGGAGCAAGGTCAGGGACGGAGTGGAATCCGTCCCAAACGAGGGATGGATTGGGCCATGCTCACAGCCCATGAAAACGGTACGGTAGGGCGAGTCCGTCCCGGCGAGCCGCTCGACGCGCTTGAAACACGTCCGACTCGGCTCGCTGGGGACAGGCTCGCCCTACCGCCGCAGCTTCGACAGAAATCCGGCTGCGCGGCAGCGCAGCCCTACCAGGCACGGCTTGCCTCAGCCTTGCGGTTTGGTTTCGGGAGGAGCTGGCGCTGGCGCGGGAGGTTGCACCACCATGATCGGGACTGGATAGCGAAGTTTCATCACATCGTCCACCAGCACCTCCAGGAAATAAACGCCGCTATGCTCGAACTTCACCTGGCCGAACACGGTGACGTTTGTCGCGTGATGACTCGCGTCCTGAAGCGCGAACTTCACCTGGCTCTGGCGCAGCACGGTGGTCTGATCCGAGCCGATCAACCGCACGCTCTCGGCGAATGCGCCCACGCCCGCGGTCCAGCGATTGAAGACACAAAGCTTCAGCGCGGTGACCGGAACTTGCGGCACCTGAATGTAGCCGAGGATCCCGATCAAAATGAAATTCCCGTTGATCTCCTGGCGGACTTCTTCACACAAAAGGGAGCACTGCAAATCCGGCAAAATTCGACTCGGCGTCATAAACGATGTTCAAACTCATCAGTCCCACTGAACGCGGGCCATACTGAGGCTCTCGCTGTCCTCCTGGCCAGAAAAAACGGCTGCCCATGGCGGGGGAGCGCACGCGCCTCGCGTGCCCGTGGTCGGCGCCCTCGCTGATCACACTGCTGCGGTCGAAGCAACCAGTGTGAGTGACGGGCCGACGTGTCCTTTCCGACCGGCGAGGCGCCGGTCGGGACACGCGCGGGCGCGTGTGCTCCCCATTCCCAACAGCATACGCATTCGCGAATGTTCAATCCCGTCTGCGCAACTCCGCCAACATCCGCTTGGCTTCTTCGATCACTTGCTCGTCTGCGCCAGGCGCAAACGGACTGCTCTGAACTTCGTAGCCGCCTTCCGGATAGGCCGACCGGATGGGCAGGTAACCGGCGGCGCCGTTGCAGTGCGTCAGGATGATCGTGCGCGGAAACGGCGAAGCCGCTTTGATCGCTTGCCCGATTTCGGTGAAGATTTCGCCCCCCAGCCCGACAAAGGCGACGTCCCCAACGCACGCCGCCGTCAGCACCAGCGGCGTCGTCAGGCCCGTCGAACTGGATTGGGCTTCGCCACGAGCCTTGCCGGGCAGTGACACAGTTTTGATCGAGGTGCGGATCTCCGCGTTTGTGACCGAATTCTGAATTCCTTTCAGCACATGCACGACTTCTTCGCCAAGGAGCGTGCCAAGCAGGACCGGCTCCGGAACCCAGCTATTGGTGGTGTTGAATTCAGGCAAGACGCGATACCAGGGATCGATGTTTCCCGAAGCGCCGGCAAAAGGCGGCGCGATCACCCCGGCGCCGAGATGCTTTTCGATAAACTGGGCCGCCAGTCCGTGGACATCGCCGCTGACCAGAAAATTTCTTGGCCCCAGCAACGTGCTGTGCGTGGCGTAGGCAAAGAGCGCGCCGATCAACTCATTGCGATCCGCGCTCGCGAGCTTCAACACCTGCACCTCGCGGTCGATTGGAAGATGGGGATTACGGCCCAAAACGATTCGCGGGTTGCCGGCGTTGTCGCGGACGACTTCCCGGCGATTCACGCCCACGGGTGATGCGCCACTGCCGACGCCCAGTTGCACGGAGGCCATGCGATCCATCGCTTCGCGCGCGATCTTCACGAGTTTGCTCTGAAGCGTGCGCGTGTATTCGACGTTGTTGGCGTGGCCCTTCGCCGCGTCCAGGGTCGGAGTCGGCGCGCTGTGAGTGTGAATGGCGCAGAGAAACAAATCGGAAGGTTGAAGCCGGCACTCGTTCAGGATGGCCCGGCGCAGCGGTTCGGCGGTGCCGTTGTAGAAGCCAAGAATATCGAGCGAGATCAACACAAGTCGTTTGCCGTCTTTCTCGAAAGCCATCGCGCGCGCGGAAAGCGGGTCGTGGATGCCGCGGGAAAGGTTCGTGCGGCTCGCGTAACCGGCGAGCATGACGGGTTTGTCGGGCGTGATGTCAACCCGGGCAGTACCGGCGCGAAGCCCTGCGGCGACGGCTGGGAACAAAGCTGCCGAGAACAAGAAAGCGATGGATGAAAGACAAACGGCGAAGTATCGGGGCGGGTTCATGCAGCAAGAATAGCAGGGGCAGTCGCCTTGGCAAAGAGCGGTTTCCCTTTAGTCCCCAAACCCGGAACGATTCAGATCGGATGGGGAGCGCACGCGCCCTCGCGTGCGGGAGTCGGCGCCTTCGCCGACTCCATTCAATCGAACTGAACCATCCCACTCAGTCCCATGGTTTCAACGACGATCCGACTGGCGAGGCGCCAGTCGGAACACGCGAAGGCGCGTGTTCTCCCCGGTTCCAAATGATGCCGCTCACCAACGGAAAAACCGGTAAGGATCGTCCCATTCTTCGGGTTGATCCAGGTAAAGCCCGTCCAGCCAGCGCTTCTCTGGCTGTGCCGCGTCAAGTGGCCGATGAAAGCGTTCCAGCAACGGCGTGGAACTGGCGACACCCAGGTTCGCCAACAAACGCGCGACCAGAAACGAAGCGCGCCGGTGCGTTCGTTTGAGGTTGGATTGTTGGGCGTCCTCGAATTGCCAGGGCGCCATCTGGCAGAAGACAACGTTCGCGCCCTCGGCTTCGGCGAGGACACCGTTGCCAATGATCTTCGCTCCCGAGGACACAAGCGGCAACTCGCGCGGGTCGCGGTTATGAACATCGGCCGGGCCAACTCCCACTAACGGAGAACCCCAGCCTGGCGGCTCGAAATAGGCCGCGATATGTTCGGCGTTCTTGAGTCGAACTTTGGATGGCAACAGCGCGGCGGCCTCTTCTTGTCCCAGCCCAATCGCCAGCATGTGGCCGCCGGAGTTCAGCCATTTGCCAAGACCTGCACTCCGGCCGCTCAGGTCGCCTCCTCCGCCTGGCCCCACGACGAGCACTTGATCGGAAGAGAGACTCTCGTTGTCGAATGAAGCGACGGAAAAGCCCGCGGCTTCGAGATGAAGTTTTCCTGCCGCTTCTCCCGCGTAAATCGCGTTCCGCCGCGCGGGCGGTTTCCAGGCCATCACGTAGCGAAGCAGATTCTGCACGAGCATTTCGGCTGCCGGTTCGCTTTCGGTGCGCCCGGTCACATCCAACTGGCAAAACAAAACCATTCTCCGGCCCTCGCGGTATTCCAGAAGCGGGCTGTATTGGAGATTGTAGCCGCCGTCGAGGATCGGCAGGAAATCGCCGCGCGCAGGCTTCTCAATGAGCACGGAAGCGACATTGCCGCGATTGCCGCAACGCCACACGCGCGTGACCGGGATGTCGCACCATCGCACGGTTGGACCGTAACGCGGACGCATTTCATATTTGAGTTGCGATGAAAGAAGGGTGGCCTCGCCGCGCCAGTCATGCAGGCGCTCGACGTTCAGGCCGGCCAGAAGCGGGTGATCAGGCACGCGGGGAAAGACCTGGCGCAAACCGTACTCTTCCACGCGGAATCCGAGGCGCTTCTCCAGGGCTTCAGAAGTTTGCTCAAACACGACAACCTTCAGGCCTTCTCGCACGCGGCTGATGTCGGGAGCAGCTTCGCGAAGAGTCAGCGCGGACTTGCCGACGATCAGAAGGTCGTAGGCCGACAAATCCGCGCTCGCGTCCACGACCTGGCATTGAACGCCCAGGCTTTTCAGGAGCGCGGCGGTTTCGCCTTTGGGATCGAACAAGGCGACTCGCTGTTCCGTGCTCTTATCCTGTTCCTTTCGGACCTGCACTCGGCCCATGAATCCGGTAGGGCGAGTCCGTCCCGGCGAGCCGCTCGACGCGCTTGGAACACGTCCGTCTCGGCTCGCTGGGGACAGGCTCGCCCTACCGTCCGGTTCCGGGGAAGGCGGTGGAAGCGGACGCCTCAGCACTTCGATGAAAAACCGGTCCTGCTGAACCTCGCCGGTGCTGAATCGCACGTTCGCGCTCAGTTCGCATCGCCCCGGAGGCAGTGCTGCCGGCAATTCCAAGCGCAGCGCAAGGCGCTCCTGTTGTCCCGTCCCCACCGTAATCTTTCGGGTTCCTTTCACGGCCTTCGGCAGGCCAAAGGTCCATTCGCATTCAGCCGTCACCGTTTCGCGCGAATTGTTGATGACGATGATTTGTTTCTCCACGGTTTCGCCGGGGAAGAAATTGTGATCCTTGCTCGTGAAGCCCGCGGGCTTGCCGGCGATGTAAGCGAGCAGCGGCTGGTTGTTGCGCAGCAAAGCCTGTGCGGCCGGCGTGGTGATAAACGATGCGGCCCGGATCGAACCGCTTCACGATGGCTTCGGCGCGCAGCGCCTGTTTCGCGTTCCGCAAGGCCCAGGCGTCGCGGTCTTCGCGCATGCCGTCGATCAAGTCCGGATTCATGTCCTCGCTGTAGCCGGTGGCGTTGTGGCTCATGGAGTACATCACCACGGACGGATGATTCTGCGCGGCACGCACGAAAAACTCGGCGTGGCGCGCGTAACCGTTGGTTCGATCGGCGTCGGGCGATGGCCAGTCGTAATGGCTGAAGTGCGGTTGGGAAAATCCCACGAGCATTCCCACGTCATCCGCCGCCCGCAGGACTTCCGTGAAACTCAAGTGCGAACCCGGTTCACAGCCGTAGTTGTGCGTGTAAACGTAATTGATTCCAAAACTTTTGAGCCGCTCCAGGCTCTCGCGGGCGGCGCCATAGTTCGCGAGCGCAGCGCCGATCTGCGCATTGTCGAACGGAACCGCCGAAAGAAAAATGCGCGTGCCGTTGAGAAAGAAATCGCGGCCTTCGATCCAGAATTCACGGAAGCCAAAGCGCACGGGCGACTGCGTGTCCAGAATGCGGCCCGCGTCATTCCGCAGCGCGACTTCCAGATCGTACGTGTGTTGGGGCGTATGGACGTCCCAGAGTTGTTCGGGCATCCATTTCTCAGTCGTGCCGATCCGGCCGTTGTTCAGTTCGCTCGCCTGGAAGATCCGACTGCTGAATTCTCGGACGACACGGCCCTCCTTGAGGACGCGCGCGCGAAACGCGTAACGCGCGTCTGCAGCCAAACCTTCGAGCGTCGCTTCAACCGCCAGCTCTTGCTTGCGCACGGACGTGTCCACCTTCAAGTCGGTAATGCGCGGCCCGGACGGCGCACTGACCAGCCATACGTCCCCGCATAGCCCTCGTCGCGCGACCGAACCTTTCACTTCGCGCGCCGAAGCGCTGTCGGTGTAGGACAGCATGACGCCTTTGAGCGGCAGCGCCACGACCAGCAAACTGAGCCGTTGCACGCGACCCGGCGTGCAGACTGAACTGAGATCCAGTTCGCCGCCTGGAAATCGGACTTCGCCGACGGGTTGGTCATCCACGAGAACGGCCGCCAGTGAATTCAAGTATTCGATCTGGAGCGCGACTCGGCGTCCGGCCCAATCGCCGGGCACGGTAAACTCGCGTTGGTACCACGCGGAGGTGACGCTGCGGAGCGGCCGCTCTTTCCAGTTCGGATGCGCGAAGACGGTTTGGCTGTCTTTCTGCATGTAATCCGTAATTCCCGGCCAGGAGCCTGGGACTTTGAAGTAGCCCCAATTTTCAGCAGGCACTTTCTGTGACTGGGCGGCAGCGGGCTGCCAGAGCCATAGACCATTGAGACAAATTCGCTCGCGACTCGGCGTAGAGTCGCGATGCGCTTTTCCCACATCCCATACTCCCGCGACGCCTCGCGGCAAGCTTGCCGCGGGCTGCTCGGTCTCGGCTCCAGGTTCCGCGGCCGCCGCGACGCTGAGCAGCGCGGCGAGCAACAGAGAACGGCAGTCAGGTTTTTTCATAGCGATGGCGGGCAGACGAGGCGGTGTCACAGTTTGCGTTTATGGAACCACAATGGCGCTGAACGGCGCGAGTCTTTCATTTTGCCGGCTCGTGAGAGTGCGAGTGCGAAGGATTTTGGATTTGCGGCTCGCGTCGGTTGGGGAAATGCTCTAAAAGTAGCCGTCATTTTCAAGTATGAACAAACGGCGACACAGAAGACGGCATCACGCGGGCGCAACGCAGTCTCGAGAAAGACCGCAAACGACCGAAGCATCGGCGCCGGCTGCGAAAAGCCAGGGACTTGTCCCGGCCAGGGTGTTCCTCCTCCTCTCCTCGGTCATCGCGGTTTATCTGGCGTGGGTGTCGTTCAAAGGCGGATCGCTGCCGGGTTGCGGTCCTGAGTCGGGCTGCGACAAAGTTCTGCAGAGCCGTTGGTCCCACTGGCTGGGAATTCCGGTGGCAGTGCCCGCGGCAATCGTTTACCTGACCCTGCTCTGGACGACATTTCAGATCGGTGGCCGCGCGTCGGAGGCACGACGACGGAATTGTTCGCTGGCCATGGTCGCGCTCTCGGTCGTGATTCTCGGTGCGGCGGTCTGGTTCGTGGGGTTGCAGGCGCTCGTGATCAAAAGCTTTTGCGCCTTCTGTCTGACAGCGCACGCCAGCGCGGCGGTGGCCGCCGGCCTCCTCTTAAGGAATGTTGCGTCTCGAACCGGCGCTTCGGGGACGGATCGATTCCACTGGCCTCCGAAGACCCTGGGAATCAGGCGAAGCGAAGTGATCAAATTCGCATTCGCGGGAGTCGGCGCCTTGCTGGTTTTGTTGGCTGGCCAGGCTTTGGTGGCAAAGAAGACGTATGCGGTGAAGAGGATGGAAGGCGCCGCCGCGCCGTCCACAAATGCTTCGGCGCAAACGGCGGGCCAAGAAAGCGGACAACCCAGTGGCTCCACCGAAACTCGGACGGTCTCGGTTCAGCCCATTTCAGGAAGCGCGCCGTCAATCCCGGCGCAGCCTTCGGGAACGGCCGGACCGAATGCCACACCGACGAATCCCGCCCCGTCGGCACGGCGTGAAATTGTTCTGCACCAGGGGAAGCATCGGCTGGCCGTGGACGAATTGCCCATCATCGGTTTGCCGAGCGCGCCGCATCTGACCGTGAGTTTGTTCGATTACACGTGCCATTATTGCCGGGACATGCACGGGCTGTTGCTCGAAGCTCAGCGACGCTTCAGCAATCAGCTCGCGATTGTTTCGTTGCCCATGCCGCTGGATGCGGACTGCAATCACCTGGTGAAGCGCACCTCCAGCGCCCACGCCAACGCGTGCCAGTACGCGAAGTTCGGGCTGGCGGTGTGGCGCGCCAAACCGGAGGCCTTTTCCGAATTCGATTCGTGGCTCTTTCACCCGCCTTCACCGCTGCCGCTGAATGATGTCAGGCAGCGCGCGGAAGAACTGGTGGGCCGCGAAACGCTGGAACAGGCCCTGGCAGACCCCTGGGTAACGAGACAAATCCAGACTGCCGTTGCCCTCTACGAATCGAACTCGCGCGAATTGCGGGATGGCCGCATGCCGCAACTGGTCATCGGCTCGGCCATCAGCGTCGGCCCGCTCCAGAACATCGACCCGCTTTACACGATGCTGGCGGAGCAGTTGGGTTTGAAGCCTTAGCCAACTATGCAGTCGAGATTGGGGAGCACACGCGCCCTCGCGTGTTCCGACCGGCGCCTCGCCAGTCGGAAGGGAGGCGGCAGACGGTCACTCAATGGTGATTGGTTCGATGGCAGCCTTGTGGTCGGCGAAGGCGCCGACCCCTGCACGCGAGGGCGCGTGCGCTCCCCGTCGAAACTCGGATCAACCCCATGTCCCCGGCTTTCGTCCTGAGCTGCATCCTGGGTTACTTCGGCTTTCTCCTGCTGATCGCCTGGATCACCAGCCGCAACGCCACGAGCGCATCGTATTTTTTGGGCAACAAAGCGTCGCCGTGGATCGCCGTCGCGTTCGGCCTGATTGGCGACTCGCTCTCCGGCGTCACGTTCATCTCCGTGCCGGGCCAGGTCGGAACCAATCAGTTCTCCTATCTCCAGATCGTGCTGGGCTATGTGCTGGGCTACGTCGTCATCGCCCAAGTCTTGCTGCCGCTCTACTACCGGCTCAATCTGACTTCGATCTACAGTTACTTGCGGACGCGGTTCGGCCCCTTTGCCCAAAAGAGCGGATCGTTTTTCTTTTTGCTGTCGCGGACCGCCGGAGCCGCGGCGCGCCTGTATTTGGCGGCCAGTGTGATTCATCCGTTCCTGTTCGATCGCTGGCTGCTGTTCGGCGTTTGGAAAGTGCCGTTCTGGGCCACGGTGACCACGATCATTCTGCTCATGCTCGTCTATACTTTGAAAGGCGGGATCAAGACGTTGGTCTGGACGGACACGTTTCAATCCACGTTCTTGCTCCTGGGCGTGGTGTTGTCGATCACGGCGATTGCGGGGGAGTTGAACCTTGGATTCGGCGAGATCATTTCGTCCGTCTGGCAAAGCGATTACTCGCGCGTGTTCTTCTGGGATTGGCAGGAGCCGAAATACTTCTGGAAACAATTCGTCAGCGGCGCCTTTATCGCCATCGTCATGACGGGGCTGGATCAAAACATGATGCAAAAGAACCTGAGTTGCCGAAGCCTCGGCGATGCCCAGAAAAACATTTACGCGTTCAGCCTGGTGATGCTGCTGGTGAATGTGCTGTTCCTGTCGCTGGGGGCCTTGCTCTACCTTTACGCGAAAGCGAAAGGGGTCGAAGTGCCGAAGAACACGGATCAATTGTTCCCGCTGCTCGCGCTCCAACACCTGGGATCCTTCGCCGCGGTGGTGTTCCTTGCGGGATTGACGGCGGCGACGTTTTCCAGCGCCGACTCGGTGCTGACCACGCTGACGACTTCGTTCTGCATTGACCTGATGGAGATGGATCAGAAGAAGGCCTGGACGGAAGAGCGGAGAATTTCGCTTCGGCGCCAGGTCCATTTTGGGTTCGCCGCGCTGCTGCTGGCTGTCATCCTGGGCCTGGCCGCGCTGGCCAAAGGTGAAGCCGTGATTCAAATCATTTTGAACCTGGCGGGCTACACTTACGGACCGTTGCTGGGCCTCTTCGCGTTTGGCTTGCTGCACAAACGGCGGGTCCAGGACGGCCTCGTGCCGGTGGTCTGCGTGCTCTCCCCGATCCTCTCCTACGTGCTGAACGCGAACTCGCAGGCCTGGTTTGGCGGCTACAAGTTTGGGTTCGAACTGCTCATGGTGAACGGGCTGTTCACGTACATTGGTTTGTGGGTCATCGTACGGCAGACTGGAGATCAATCGGGCGCACCGTGGCCGGGCAGCCCACGGAACCAAAGTGATCGATAATCAGTTCACAGGTCAGCCATGTTCAAACTCGCTCTCATTCAGATGGTGGTCCGAGCCGGACGCAAACTGGAGAACCTCAAGCATGCGGAGGAGTGGGTCCGCCGCGCCGCCGCAGACGGCGCCGAAGTTGTGTTGTTGCCTGAAGCGTTGACCTTGGGCTGGACGGATCCTTCGGCGGAAACGGAGGCAGACGAAGTCCCGGACGGCGAGTCCTGCGCGCGCTTGCGCCGCCTGGCGCGAGAAACTGGAGTGCACCTTTGCTCCGGCCTGGTCGAACGGGCAGGGAGCAAGATTTTCAACGCGGCCGTCTTCATCGATCCGGCTGGCGAAATTCTCCTCCACCATCGCAAGATCAATGAACTGGAGATTGGACGTCATGTCTATGCGCTGGGCGATCGATTGCAAGTTGCGCGCACGAAGCTGGGCACGATCGGCCTGATGATTTGCGCGGACGGTTTTGCGCGCGGACAGGTCGTGAGCCGCGCGCTGGGTTACATGGGGGCCGAAGTGATTCTTTCCCCATGCGCCTGGGCGGTGCCTGCCGATCACGACAACGCGGAGAATCCGTACGGCAAGCTTTGGATCGATAATTACGGGCCTGTGGCGAAGGACTTTAGCCTCTGGATCGCGGGCGCGAGCAATGTCGGCTGGATCGAGTCGGGTCCCTGGAAGGGCCGGAAGTGCATCGGTTGTTCGTTGGTAGTTGGGCCTACAGGAGAACCGGTCGTGCGCGGACCGTACGGCGTTGAGGCTGAAAGCATCCTTACGGTCGAAATCCAGCCTCAAAAACGCGCCGCGCAAGGCGATGGCTGGGCGCGGGTCTGGAGGGCAGAACTGGAAGGCCGGCAGCCTCGTTGATGCCGGACACAGACCGTGCGCGGACACGAGGAGAGAAATCGATAAGTTGTCTTGCCATGGCGTTTTGCAGGCTTGTTGTGCGAGCGCTGCTGCCCTATTTTGAGGGGCATGAAACGCGAAGAGATCATCCGTGACATTCATGGCCTGGACGCGGAGTTGGCCGCATTGGAAGAGCAATATGGTCTGCTGTCTGCCGATTTCTACCACTGCTACCGGGCCGGGGAACTGGAGAAGTCGCGCGATTTCATCCGCTGGGCCGGCTTTTACGAGGCGAAGCAGGAGCGCGAAGCGCAGTACCGCCGACTGGTTTATGAACATCTCCGCGAACTGCGCCGGCGGTCGGGCCTTGGGGTCTTAGCCCTTGAGCCGGCGGGCGCATGAGCGAGCCGCTGGACGACATCACGAGTTACAGCGCCTTCGTTTACGCGCTTCGGGAGCGGCATTCCTTTATCGTCGGTTAAATCTCACGCTTGCGCCTATCGGTGCGACGCTGGCCCAATTAGAGGGCTGCGTCGAATGTCAGGGCGGCATTCATTTTATGTGTGGGAGTTGATTGATTTCGCAGCGCATCGAGTTCGGACCTACAGCTACGAGGTGTATCGCGCAGGCGAGAAGGTCTGCTGGTATGACCCGTGGGAGCATCCAGAAATCGCGGCCCTGGCGTCCACCTTTCCTCATCACAAGCATGTGCTCCCGAACTTGCGCGACAATCGGGTTCCCGCGCCTGGGATCAGTTTCACCGGATCAGTGGCAGCGCCGACATACCTGAAGGAGCCACCGCAGTGTTGTGTGCTCGGATCAATACCTTCCTCATTGGAAACCTTCGAAGGCCACGTCATTTTGGATCAGGCGCGGTTCTTCTTGGATTGACTACGACGCGAGGTCGAATCGCGTCCAATTTCTTTTGTCCTATGCCTTTGACTCGGAGCAGATCGTCCACGGATTGGAAAGGCCGCGCCTGGATAATGCGCTGCGCAAGCACCAAGCCGATGCCAGACACCGATTTCAGTTCCCGAACACTCGCGGTGTTCAGGTCGATGCGTCGTTGGTTCGTTGCTCGGGCGGCTTTGGATTCCTGGCGCAGGCGATCCAGCTCTTGTAGTTTTTGACGCTGCTGCAGGCGCATTTCGGGGATGCGATCCGGGTTCGATTCGGCCCAGATGCCGGCCTTTTTCAGCTTGGCTGAGTCTTCCAGGTCTTTGAGTTTTCGGCTCGTTTCCTGGGCTGAAACACCCGTGGCAGATTCACGCTCCACGCCATGGGCTCTGGCCAGGCCTTCCTGCACCAGCATTTCGGCGAGGTCGTCACCGGAAGCAACTTTGATGAACGCATAGACACGCCCTCCAAACCGACCGGGCGCCTTGGCGCGAGCGGTTTGAACGGTAAACGGCCTGGCAAGCATCCGCTCGGTAAAACGCCTGGCTTCCTCGCCGAACCGAATGACCTGCGCGGCATTGGTCAGTCCGAAGTACCGCATCTGTTCCTGCACCCGCTCGGCATCAGTAGTTGCGCTTGCCGATGTTTCCGGGCAATCGACGAAGTAAAGGCGAATGCGCAACTGTTGTCCTTGGCCTTCGACGAGGAAGCTGTCGCCATCGTTGTCAGAATCCGCAAGCCAACGGGCCCTCGGAATGGTTTCCAGGTCGGCCGACGAGATCTCCAGGCACGCGGCGAGTGCAATGATCCACCAAGGGATCCAGTTAAACGTAGGCCTTGGACGCTTGGACACGGTGCTCGAAGATAAGGTTCGTGCGTAAGGCGGAACCGGTTCTACTTACCTGTACGGCGTAAAATAAACGTCCACGTTCGCGCCCCACTGAATATCCAGGACGCGCTGGTGCTTGATCTGTTCGATGTGGCCGTCGATGAACACGACGTTAATGCGGCCGCTGTGCATGACAAAATTGCCTCCGGCCGCGCTGCCGCCCGGCCGAAAGCTGGCGTTGTCCATCGTTTTGGGATCTTCGTTGAACAACAGCGTCTTCGTCACGGGACTCGGCACGCGAGAGAGGAGCACGCCGCGCGGCGGATACTCGATTCCGTCGATCAGACTGTTGACGCTGTAATTCACGCGCAACGCCTTCCCCGGCTTTCCGGTGCTTGGACACCGATAAATCTCGTAGGTGTTCGTGTGGCTCAAGTCCACGCGGTTGCCGGGCAACCGATGGATCGGAAGTCCGGTGACGTAACTGAACGCGGAACCTGCCTCGGCATGGAATCCATGGGTGAGCGGCGGGTTCTCCCAATTGCGCGGGTTGACCGTTTGCGGATCGGGCTGGCCGCCGAACATCCAGTCTTCGGGCAGATCGCGATCCACCCCGCCGGCCCAGGGGAAATAATCCGAATGGTCGCCGACGTACATGAGCAATCCGTACGTGACCTGGCGCATGTTGCTCTTGCACTTCGCGGACCGCGCGCCTTCTTTGGCTTTGAAAAGCGCCGGCAAAAGCAGGCTCGCGAGCATGGCGATGACCGCGATGACGACGAGCAGTTCGATGAGCGTGAATGCCGGATTCCGGCGGATGGCGTGCCCTGCGGTTTTCATGGGCTTCAAGATTGATCGCGCTGGAAGCCCCAAAATGCAAGCCGCGAAATCCCCGGATCACGGGCCACCGCGAATCAATACAACGCGGCAAGCAGCAACCAGATTAACCACGGATGACACGGATCACACGGATGGGGAACGAAGTGAACGGCGCCTTGGCCTCTCCAATCCGTGATATCCGTGTCATCCGTGGTCAAAAATTGGGCCGATCAAAACAGGCTGTTCACGACGATTCCGAGCACGCTGAGCGGGCCCTGGTCTTCCAGGCCTTCGGTGGCTTTCTCGACCTTCTGCAAGGTGAGTTTCACGTTTTTGAAGAGGCTCTCGTCGTTGACGAGCTTGCCCACGGACCCCTGGCCCTGGTTGATCTTCTGGAGAATCTCGCGAGCCTGCGTCATGGCGGACGCGGTCTCGCGATAGAGCGTCTCGTCCTTGACCAGTTTGCCCAGCGTGCCGGCGCCGGCGTTGACTTGATCCACCACGCCTCGCGCCTCGGCAATCGTGCCCCGGAGGTCGTCGGCCGTGCGGTTGAAGTTGGTCAGCGTGTTCAACGCGGATTGATGGAGCGTGTCATCGTAAATCAGCCGGCCAATCGTACCCTCCCCTTTGGCGATCTGGGTGGAAATGTTGGTGAGATTATCAAGCGCGGCGGAAAGCTTCGGTCGGTTCTCTTTCAAGAAATCCGTGAACGGGCCGAGCAAGTTCTGAATCGTGTCGCCGCCGAAACTTTTGGTCAGGTTTTCCACGCCGGTGGCGACGCTGTCCAGCTTGACCATGATCGTGCTCATATCGACCGGCTCGATGGATTGCAGGAGCGTGTCGGCCGTGGCCAGCGGCGCGGCCTGGGTGCCGAAATCGATGGCCACGTAATGCTGGCCGAGCAAGCCGACGAATTTGATGGTCGCTTTGCTGTCGGTGCGGACCTGATCGCGCCGCGTCAGTTTCATGACGACTTCCACTTTGTTGTCGGCCAGGGCGATTGTTTCGACGCGGCCGATCTGGACGCCGGCCATTTTGACGGGGTCGCCCTCTTTAAGCTCCTGGACGCTGTTGAAGCGGGCGCGGACGGTGGAGCCGCGCTTGAAGAAATCGGTGCCGCCGACCATTTCCAAGATCAGAGTCGCGGCGATGAGCGCGAGGGCGAAGAAGATTCCCAGACGAGTTTCGAGTGTGTTTTTCATAATATCATTTTCTCCGGACTGAATTCAGCGGTCAGAAATTTTTGGATTAACGGATCGGAATTCCTTTTGATTTCGGCGGGAACCCCGATAGCCAGGATTTTGCCCTGGTGAATCATGGCGATGCGGTCGGCCACGCTGAACGCGAGGTCGCGGTCGTGCGACACGACGATGGAGGTGACGTGCATGCGCTGTTTGAGCTTCAGAATCTCTTCCGCGATCGTCACGGCCATGAGGGGGTCCAGTTCGCTCGTCGGTTCATCGTAAAGGATCAATTGCGGGTCCATGGCGAGGGCGCGCGCAATGGCGGCGCGTTTCTTCATTCCGCCCGAAAGTTCGCTCGGAGAGCGCGACTCCAGCCCCTGGAGATCGACGAGTGCGAGTTTCTCCGAAACGATGCGGTCGATTTCGGACTGGGGCTTGAGGCGATGTTCGCTCAAAAAGAGGCCGACGTTTTCTCCGACGGTGAGTGAGTTCAGGAGAGCGCCCGACTGGAATACCATGGCCAGGCGGTATTTGTCCCGGACGGTCTCGGACTGAATCGGCTCGCCTTCGACCAGAATCTCGCCTTGATCCGGTTCCTCGAGACCGATGATGTGTTTGAGCAAAACGGATTTGCCGCTTCCGCTTGGCCCCATGATGACAAAGATTTCTCCCGGGGCGACGTCCAGGTCAATTCCCTGGAGCACCGTCTGGCCGTTAAAGCTTTTGCGCAGCCCGCGCACGCGGACGCCAATGCCTTTCTGGGTGAGAGTCGCGTCGCTCATAGGTCCAGGAAGAGCAGGAGGCGCGTCAAAAAATAATCGAGGATCACGATGAGGACGATGGAGTTGACCACGGCTTTGGTCACCGACCGGCCGATGCCGCGCGGGCCTCCGATCGTTTGGAGGCCTTGATGACACGAGACGATGCCGATGACGACCGCGAAAACGCAGCTCTTGATAAAGCCATTGAACACATCGCCGAATTCCACCATCTGACGCAGATTGTTGAAGAAGGATTGGAAAGGGACGCCGATGCGGTGGTTCGTCGTGGACACCACCGCGCCACCGAGCCAGCCGATCAGGATCGAGAAAATGACCAGGACAGGCAGGGCGAAGCTGATCGCCACGAGTCTGGGCAGGACCAGGTAATCCACCGGATTGATGTTCATGGTGCGCAAGGCGTCGATCTCTTGATACACGCGCATGGAGCCGATTTCGGCGGCCATCGCCGAACCGATCCGCCCGGCAATGAGGACAGCCATCATCACGGGCGCGAGCTCTTTGCACATGGACAAGCCCACCAGCCCGCCGATGTAGCTGGAGAGCCCTCGCTCGGCGAGCACCGGCCCGCTGACCAGGGCGACGACCCCGCCAATGAAGAGCGAGAGGATGCAAACCATCAACAGGCTGGCGTTGCCGATTTCGAAGAGTTGCTCAAAGACTTTTCGGCGCTGGCGAAAAGTCTTGGGCAACGCCCGGAGCGTTTTCCAGAACAGAACCACGATCTCGCCGATGTTTTGGAACATCGCTAGCCTTTCTTTATTGGCACGTAAAACAACCGCACCCGCGTGCCGTTGGGGTCCGATTGATAATGGAACAGGCCGAACAGCAGCGAGCATTTTTTCGAGGTAGGGGTGATTTCGCGGCGATACAAGTTCCACAGGAACGATTGGCTGGCGGCGCCGGTCGAACGGTTCTTTTCCGAGCGCCAGACCGACCAGAGCGGGGAGTAGAGCCGCTCCACCGTCTTGCTGGCCGGGAGCAGCGGTTCGATGAGGCTGAACATCTGGAGGCGTTCGTTGCCGTTGTGATCGCGGCGGGCGGTGAACAGCGGCCAGAGATCGGTTCGTTCCAAAGCGGTGCCCGTTGAGGTGTTTCGTTCGGTGAGGTCCGAGTAAAGAAAGAGCAAAAGGCGAGTCCTTCTGCGGTCGAGCGGGCTGGAGTTGGCGCGGTCCGATTTGTAGAGGGGCCAGAGATAAAAATCGCTTTCGAGGGTCGCGTTCCTGGCCTGGCTGAAGAGCGGCCAGATGCGGTTGGCCGTTTTGCCTTCGCCTCGGGCGAACACGACCAACGGCCAGGGAGCGTCCCACTCACGGTATTGCTTCTCGCGGTCATGCGTGTAAGTGAAACCGAGCGGCCAGAAATAGGTTGTGGAGTCGCGGCGGGGAGAGCGTTGAGCGCTGAAAAGCGGGAGGAGCAGGCGCTGGGTTTCCGGGTTTTCGGTTCCCAGGCCGAGCTTGTTGTTGAAGTAGAACGGCCAGAGGAAGAACGTTTTGTCGTGCCCGCCCACCTTCTCAATATCGCCGACGGCATTGGTCCTGGCCGTGACGGCTTTGTGTTCCATTCCAACCAACGGCCAGAGTTGCCAGCCGGCCAGCCCGTCACCCTGTCGGCGGTGGAAAAACGGAAAAAGATAATTCGCCGTCGTCACGTCGCGCTTCCGGGTCTTCAAGTAAAGCGGAAGCAGCACAAAGTCCACTTCATCTCGGAACAACCGGTTTTCCAGGTGGCCGAACAAAGGCACTACGGCGGTGTAATTCCGGTTCGAATCGGATGAACGTTGCTGGAAGTAGAACGGGAAAAGCGTAAAGCGGCTATTGGTTTGCCCTTGGGAACTGGCGCCGCCCGCGAAACTGAAAGCCTGGAGGAACTGAAACCGATACTCCGCCCCGAAACGTTTGTGACTCAATATCGGGTAAACAACGCTCAGTTCTTTGGCGTCGGCTCCGAGATCGCTGTGGTAGGTGAACAGCGGTGAAAATGTGATTGAGCTTCCGGATTCCGCCAATTCGCGGCTCATGAAAGGCCCAAAGAGTTCCGTGCGAGTTCCGATGCTGAGTGTCAGGGCACTCCGGTCAAAAAGGGGGCCGAAAGAGTGCTCCTCGCCCTGAGCCGTGCGCAGCATAAGACTGAAAGACGCGAGGACTACAATTCGGAATGCTCGTGAATCCATGAAGATAATCGTTTGACTTCCTCGTAACGGCCAACTAGCGTCCGACCGTTAATTGAGGTTTTTACCTCGGTTCCTCCTGACCCAGTGTCGATAATAGACTGTCGCCACTGGGTTCTTTTGTTTTCCACTTCGAGCGCGTTCTCAGGTTAAGCAGTGCGGGCAAGAGGGTCAGTGCAGCGACCATGCAGGTCGCCACGCCCACCGACATCACGATTCCCAGGCTAGCGATGCCCTGGTGCTTGGCGGGGATCAAACTTCCAAAGCCAGCGATCGTCGTCAGTCCCGAAACCAGCACCGCTTTTCCGGTGCTCTTGGCGAGGATTCCGGGGTTCCTTTCCTCAGTGAACCGGTTCAAGATGTGGACGCCATTGGTCACGCCGATTCCAATGACCAGCGGCAAGGTCATGATGTTCGCCGGGTTGAACGGAACTCCCAGGAAACCCATCAAGCCCACCAGCCACGCGGTGCCAATGCCTACGGGCAACAACGCCAGGAGCACACTGGAAACCCGGCGGAAATGCACGAGCACCAACAGGGCAATGGCCCCCAGGGCGTACCACGCGGCCTCCTCATAACTCTCCTTGAGCAACCGGGTGTACTCGAAAAGCTGGACTGGCGTCCCGGTCACGTTGGGATCAATCGTGCGGATCTGCTCGATGAACTCCTGTTGCTTGTCCCGCTGCCAGACGTCCTCTTTCGGATAAACCTGCAGGAGCTGTTTCCCGGATCTTCCGATGAATCGTGTCCGAAGGCCTTCCGGCAAATCTTCCGCGCGCAGCGGCGCCCGGTCATCTTGGGTTTTCAGGGCCTCGAAAGTCTGGTGAATGTCCGCGAAGAGAGCCCGTTGAAACGCGGTCAATTTGGCCGAATCCTTTGCCGATTCACCGAGACTGATGCGATGCCGCAGGGCCTCGATGGCATCCCACAGCGCCTTCAATTCCTGGAAGAGTTCTGTGTCGCCTTCCTTTTCAACCGCTTTCCCCGCGAGACTCAAGTAGCTTTGGGTGAATCCAAGGGTTTCGCGCAGTTCAGCCGTGTTCGCCGATTCCCCGTCTGTCTCCGCAAAACAGATTGGCGCGATCTCTTCCTTGATTTGCTTCACGAGGATCAACTTCACGGTTTGGTCTTCGGCGAGAAATCGGCTCATCGAATCGACGCTTGAGACCGCGGTCAAATTCGTGAGTTGAGGCTCCAATCGAACCGCCTCTGGCACGGAGTCAGCCACCACGGCGGCGAACAGAACGGACTTTGAAGCGCCGTCGATCAGTTTCCTCTCGAACTCCACGGCAGGCAGTCCTTTGGCCTGCATGTTCAGGAGATTGTAGTCGAAATAGACCCTGCCAAACTGTGTCATCGAAAGACCGCAAAGCATCGCCGTGATCGCGATGGCCCAGACCGGCCTTTCGAGCCAGATCCGCTCGATCCGCGCGCGCCGATCGATTTGCGCCGTGTGCTGGTCCATCGCGTTCTGATTCCCCCGCATCAGAAGAACCGGGAGCAAGGTCATCATTGGCGCCAAACAAATCAGCATCCCGCCCCCGGTGATGATTCCCATTTCCTGGATTCCTTTGAAGTCCGTGAGGCCCATCGCGAGAAACGCACCCGCGGTGGTGAAACAGCCCGTGAATATCCCCAATCCGGTGTTCACGATGGCTTTTTCGAGCGCTTCGCTCACGGCTCGGCCCCGGCGCAATTCCTCTTCGTAGCGTGTGATCAGATGAATGCCAAAGTCGATGGCGAGGCCGCTCAGAATCGGCAGAAAGGTCACGGTCAAAATATTCAGGTGTCCGATGGCCCACGTCGCAAAACCCATGGTATAAGCCAGGCCAACCACCAGGCTGGCGATGGCTTTGATGGGCCGGCCTGTTTCCCGATAGGCCACGATGAACAGCAGCGCGCAAAGCAGCAGGGACACGATCGCGGCCACCGTCGAGTCCTCCTGAGATTGATTCATTTCATCGTGCTCCAGGACCGTTTCTCCCGTGATCCCGACGTTGACGCCGGGGACTTCCTCCTGAGTTTTCTGGACCAATTCGCGCAAGCGTTTTACGGCCCGGCTGTCCAGTTCCCGGGTTAGCGCTCGCGCCGAGACCAGATAAATTCGGCCATGGGCGAAGGTCACGTACTGCTGCTCCTCGGCCTCTTCCCCCGCGTTGAACAAAGCCGAGATGCCGGGAGAGGGCGGCGTGCCCGAACGATTGAGGCTATCGGTGGCCTGCTGGATGATCCGCCGCAATGCCGGGAGCGCGCCGATCAGCGATTTGTTCTCCGAGTTCTCCTCTTGTCGGGCCGTGCGAAACTGGTGGTTGATCTGGCGGAACAGGGAATTCAGATTGGTCGCCTGCGCGAACTGCTGCAAAAAAGGCCGGTAGTCTTTGAGGGTTTGGTGGAGATTGGCGAGGGTCGCTTCGGGGAGGAACAGGAGCGCTTTCGGCCCCATCATTTTCAAATCGCCTTTGTAAAAGACACTTTTGAAGAGATTCGTCTCGGCTTCCAGCCTGGCGCCCAGGCGTTCCACGAATTGGCGGTTCTTCTCCCGATCTTCACTCTCGACGACGGCGACGTGATCATCCTGGACGGCGAACTCCTTTTTGAAATGCAGGAAGTTCGTGTGGTACTTCTTGTTCGAGCCGACCAAATTGTCCCGGCTCGTGCTGAACTCCAATTGATCGATCGTGTAGAAGATCGAAACGAGCAACAGAACCGCGTGGGGATAGAGGAACAGCCGAGGGTAGCGGTAAACACAGCCCGCCAGTAAGCGCAGCACCCGGGCCGGAAGCGATTCAAACGGAGAGCGCATGGCTAGTAAAATCGGAGTCCCACTTCATGGGTAGGGCGAGTCCGTCCCGGCGAGCCGCTCCACGTGAGTGGAACACGTCCGACTCCGCTCGCTGGGGACAGGCTCGCCCTACCGGCTGGATGCGCGCCCACGGACAAAGTGCTACGCTGCATCTCCTGGAAACTCCGCGTTGGTGTGGACATCCTTGACGTCGTCGTGGTCTTCCAGCGCTTCAATCAGCTTTGAGACCGTGGCCACGGCGGCAGGGTCGGTCAGCGGCACCGTGATGAAAGGAATGGAAGTCACCTGCGCCGCGGCGCACTTGATGCCTTTGCCTTCCACCTGCTTGTGAACGGCTTCAAATTGCGCAGGCTCGGTGATGATTTCGTAGCCTTCCGGCTCGGCTTTGAAATCCTCGGCGCCGGCGTCCAGCGCCAGACCCATCAGGTCATCTTCGTTCGCGGCTTCGCGGGGGACGATGATCTGGCCCTTCCGATGGAAGAGCCGGGTGACCGAACCGGCGGTGGCGATCGCTCCGCCGCCTTTGGTCAGCAGACTGCGGATTTCCGAAGCGGTGCGGTTGCGATTGTCGGTGCTGACCTCGATCAGCAGGGCCACGCCATGAGGAGCGAACGCTTCGTAAGCGAACTCCTCGAAGTTGGCGCCTTCGCCGCCGCCCGTGCCCCGCTTGATCGCGCGCTCGATGTTGTCCGAAGGCATGTTCGCGCTCCGGCACTTGAGCAACACCATCCGGAGCCGGGCATTCATATCCGGGTCGCCTCCGCCCATTTTGGCGGCAATCGTGACTTCGCGGGCGAGCTTCGAGAAGATGCGCCCGCGTTTCGCGTCGATGGCCCCTTTGAAATGCTTGACCTTCGCCCACTTGCTGTGTCCTGCCATAGATTAAAATCTCCTTACCATGTCCCATCCACCAGGAGCGAGGCAACATTTCTGGCCAGGTCGTCGGCCAGGAGCGCCGCGGCCTGCCTTTCCGCGCTGGCGAAATCGGCTCCTGGACGAAGGCTGGTCCGGCCCGTTACTTCGCGGTCCAGGATCGTTTTTCCCGTGGCTCGTTCGATAGCCGTAATGCGGGCCGCGACGCGGACGTTGAAATCCCGAGCGGTAAGGATGTCTTGCGGTTGGAACGAAACCCCTTCCCGCTCATAACGGGTCAAAACCCCATTCACGATAATGTCCGCCGCGCCGCGCGTCGCCAGATGATACGTGCCATCTTGCTGCAGATGCTTGCGGATCGCGGAGACCACCGGCTCGATCAAGCGCGGCTCGGAGGTCTCGTTCTGGAAGGGATTGACTCGAATCGATTTTGCTCTGGCGACCGCTCCCGAAGTCGGTCCAAGACGGTAGCCCGCACAACCCGTAAGTCCGAGTGCGGTGACGCAAGCCAGGAAGAAGCTGTGCTTGAGGAAGTTCAAAGTTCAATGTTCAAAGTGCAATGTTCGGAGTGTAGCGGCCGAACTTCGAACATCCAACATCGAACATCGTTTGTAGCCCCGGCTTTAGCTGGCTTTAGCCGGTCGGCCGTCGGATCCGCCTAAAGGCGGGACTACAAAACCGACGCCGGTGAGACCTGACCGGTCCAATTACGCGAACAGCTTGGTGACGGCGTGGGCTTTCACCAGTTCGCGCGGCTGGTTGAGGTGGTTGTACACGATCGTGTCCGGATCGATGCCGAAGGAGTGGTAAATGGTCGCCAGCACTTCCATCGGATGCACCGGCTCCTCGGCCGGACTCGAAGCGGTCTTGTCGGATTTGCCGTGGACGTAACCCTGCCGGATCCCGGCTCCACCGATGACCGACGTGTAGCAATAGGGCCAATGATCTCGGCCATCCGGACTGTTGCTGTTGCCAGACGTGCTCAAGCCTTTCTGCGGGCTGCGCCCGAATTCACCGATGGCAACGACGAGCGTTTCGCTGAGCAAACCGCGTTGATCGAGGTCCTCGAAGAGCGCCGAAAGCCCTTGATCAAGCATCGGCCCTGATTGGTTCTTCATGCGCTGGGTGAGCCCCACGTGCACGTCCCACGAGTGATTGTCCGAGTTCGCCACTTTGGGCCAGACGACTTCGACGACGCGCGTGCCGGCCTCGACCAGACGCCGCGCCAACAAACAACTTTGACCGAATGTGGTCCGGCCATAACGGTCGCGCACCGCGTCCGGCTCCTGGCCCAGGTCAAAGGCGGATCGCGCCCGGCCAGAGACGATCAGGTTCAGGGCGCGCTGGTAGTATTCGTCGAGGTTGTAGCTTTCGACCGCCTTCTCAATCTGCGGCATCGCGTCGTTCAACGTGTCGCGCAACCGGGCGCGCCGCTGCAAACGCATCGCGAACACTTCTTGCGGCAACTTAAGGTCGTCCGTCTTGACCTTGTCCATCTTCGTCATGTCCATGTCATCGCCGTCGGGGAAGAGATAGTAGGGATCGAACGCTTTGCCGAGAAAGCCAGCCGTGCCGCCTTTGCCGACGACGTTGCTTTCCTGAAGCGGACGAGGGAGCATGACGAACGGCAGTATCGGGTCCGTAACCGGTTTGAGCCGGATGATGTTCGAGCCGAAGTTCGGGAAATCTTTCGGGTTCGGCGGCTCCAATTGGCCGGAGGGGCTGACCTTGTCCGTCGTGTACCCGGTCATGATCTGGTAAATCGCCGCCGTGTGGTTGAAAAGACCGTTCGGCGTGTAGCTCATCGAGCGGATCATGGTGAACTTGTCGTTCACCTTCGCGAGTTGCGGCAGAATCTCCGTGAAATTGACGCCGGGGATCTTCGTCGGAATCGACTTGAACGGACTGCGAATCTTGTCCTCCACGTTCTCCTTGGGGTCCCAGAGGTCCAGATGGCTCGGTCCGCCCTGGAGATAAACCATGATGACGCTTTTGGCTTTGCCCCAGCCCGGACCGCCGCCCTTCTCGCCCGCTTCTTTGGCGCGGGCGGTCAGTTGGAACATCGATCCAAGCGAAAGGCCAAGAATACTCGATCCGCCGATCCGAAGGAGATCGCGGCGCGTCAGCTTCATGTTGGCGTCACAGAGGTCCGTGCAGAATTCACCAGGGATATGTAGCATAAGTTTTGACGGGTTAGGCGTTGTTTAGAATGTAAGCCGATTCGGTTTCCGTTCAAGGCGTTTGTGGGCTTCCGTCGCGGCTTTACACGGGGTTCCAGTGCTGGCACTTTTTCCAGCATGAGCACGGTAACAGATCGTTGGGAAACGGCGCGTCGTGCAGCCGAACGGCGGCATCGTGAGGCCATTGAACGCGACCAACACTTGGGCAACCAGGTCGCGCGTTGGTTCGAGCGCGTCGAGGAGTTCCGCGCGGCGTCGGATGAAATCATGGTGCTGCAAACTCCCACCGAGGCCGACCGGCGATTCCATCGCGCTTATCTCACGCAGATCATCGCTGATGGCGAGGAACTGTCGATCCTCGCCCGACTTCAGGATGTCCCGCCAACTCCACAGGGCATCAACCTTGAGGCAGTCGAAGCCGAACTCGAGCTCCTGCATGCCACGCTCGCTGGCGAACATTATCTGACTTCCGAACAGCGACAGTCGATTTTGTCCGAAGTGTTCGAGCATGGCGCGAAATCCAAGGCTTGAAGCCTTGCTTGCGGCGCGATGGGATGCAGAGCAGTGTTCCCCTGCCGAGAAACCCGCCAAACTGGAAACCATTCGCCGGCTCGCCGAGCAAGCTCTGTCCGAAGCCGGAGGCAACCCTGCGCGCTGGCGAGAGTTGCTCGCAGCTTCCCAGGACGAATATCGACCATTCCGGGCGGAACGGATCAGGGAACAAACACGCCGTCTCTCACGTCTGCGTTGAAGTGGTTTCCGCATCGCGATCATCTGTTGAACAGGAATGACGGTGTGTTGATCAGCGCCCACGCCAGGTCTTGCGCTCCGGTCAGACGCCGATTCTTGAGCTGCTTCGTGCTCAGTTCCACATCCTGACGCAACTGCGCCAAAGCCGGGTCGGTCTCGATTTGGCGGGCGGCACGAGCCAGGCTTATTTCTAATTCCTTCAGTTTCTCATCTTCAGGCAACGGTTTGCGCGCCAGCGCCAGAGTCTGCTCCAGCTTCCGCATCCCAACGTCAAGAGAGCGATAGTAATCCAGCGCCTTTGCGGCCTGCTGCGGTGTCCGCACCAACGGGGGAATTTTCAGCGCCTCGGCGACATCCGAAGGGAGTCCTTCCGCCATCGGCTTTGAATTGGTTGTGATCCAGATCCGGAACCGTCCGATCTCGTAAGGCGCCTGGTACGCATGCTGGAGAGTGATTCTCAAGGCGGCCCCATCCTTTTCCGCAACCGGTTTCTCAAACTCAAATGCGGCCCAATGCGCTTCTCCGACTTTCGAGTAGCCGATCGTCCATCCTTCCGCGCGGCCTTGCTCGCTTCTCCCATCGAACACGTGCTTCAAATCATATTTGTCCTCGATCAGGTCCGTGCGGCCATCCTTGATTTTTATCCTGGCCAGCTTCGCCGCATTCGTTTTGTTGCCCGCCTCCACGGCGATCTCGCTCAAGAAAAAGTTGCCGTCTTTGAAGCCCGGACCAAACGCCGGCAAGCTTTCGTCGGGCAGCACTTCGAGCTTCAGCCCGGTGATCTTGCCCAGGGTCGTCTCCGCGCTGACGATGTAACTGGGCAACTCGCCTTTGCTTCCCGAAGATCGCACCGAGCCGTCGGCCAGCTTTTCAAGTTTCACCGATCCCGTGCCTCTGACATCGTTCAAGGCGAGCGGAATCCACCGCGTGGCAAAGCGTTCATCCTCCAGTTCGGCTTCCCACCGGGACAGCTTTTCGGGCAAAGAAGGTTCGGCTTCCTTTACGGCCAGATCCGCGGCCGCGATCTTCTCCTGGCGCTGGCGTTCGATCGCCGCGATTTTCGGCGCGCGTTGCGACAAATACGCGGTCAACTCCGCTTCAGCTTTGGCGACGGCTTCCGCGCGTTCTTTCTCGCGCTTTTGCCTGGTGACAGTCCATTCGGCTTCGGCCTTGGCCAGCGCGTTGGTGAGGCGGCCGTGATCTCGCGCCATCTCGTTCATCGTCGCCAGCGTGGAATCGACTTCATGGTCCGCGGCCGGTCGGTTGAGGACGCGGAGGAAAACCTCCTGAACGAGCTTTCGGTCGTCCGGTTCAGCCCGGACGAGCGACGCCAGGTCGTTGCGCGGATCGTTCACGGCGGCAGAGACGGCCGGCCCGCTCAGGAGCGACATGACCGAGCTGAGCCGAATGTCGTTGCTGCGTTCGCATTCGCAGGCGCTCTCGCGGGGCGGACGGCCCAGATTAGCGAGGAAACCGCTGGGCAAATCCACCGCCGAATCAGGCAACTGCTGGGCGCGCGTCCCGGGTCGAAGACCGGGGAAAAACGAGGTGGAACCGGTCACCCGAAACACCGCATCGACCAAAACCTCCGCCGGCAAACGCCGCGCCATCGCGTGGGAATAATTGATTTTGTCGTCCACGTTCCATTCGTGCGTCGTGATCGAAAGCTGATAAACGCGCGACTGGCAGATCAAACGAAGCATGTGCCGCGTGTTGAAGCCGCTTTGGATGAACTCTCGCGCCAGATAGTCGAGCAACTCCGGATTGCTCGGCGGATTGCCGGCGCGAATATCATCCAGCGGCTCAATCAGCCCCACGCCCATCAAGTAACCCCACAATCGATTCACGTAGCTCAGCGCGAAATAGCGATTGTCGGACGACGTCAGCCAGGACGCGAGCTTTTCGCGGCGCGTTTCATTGGTCTGGCTCAAACTGAATTTCGCGGGATACGGGAAATCCGGCGGCGTAATTTTACCCGTGCGGTCGTGTTTGACGTCGCCTTCCTTCTTGTCCGCCACGATTTCGAAGAGCGGCTTCGCCCCCTCCACGGCGGTGCCGCCGACCATCCGATCCCCACTCGCGGGGTCCTTCTTGAACTCGACTTGCGCGAAGAAGGAAGCGAGATGGTAGTACTGATCCTGCGTCCAGCGCTCGAACGGGTGATCGTGGCACTTGTTGCAGTTGAATCGAGTCGCCAGAAACAGGTGGGTGGTGTTCTCCATTGTCTCGGTCGGAGCACGCAGCACTTTGTAGTAAGAAGCGGCCGGGTTTTCCTTGTTTGAACCGGAGGCGGTCAGGATCTTGCGGACAAATTCGTCGTACGGCGTGTTGTTTTCGATCTCCTTGCGAATCCAGTCGCGGAAAAGCTGGGCCCCGGGTTCGCCGAGGAACTTGCGGTTCACTTGCAGCAAGTCCGCCCACTTGTTGGCCCAATGCTCCACGAACTCCGGGCTGGCCATGAGCCGTTCGACCAGCGCGTCGCGCTTGATTTGAACCTCCTGTGAGTCTTCGAGAAACAGCCGGACATCTTCGGCGCTTGGCGGCAGCCCAACCAAATCGAGATACACGCGGCGGATGAATTCGGTGTCCGTGCAGAGGTCGCTCGGTAGAATCTTCATCCGCTTCCATTTCGCGGCGACAAGCTGGTCGATGCGATTGTTTGCCGGTTGGTCCTTCCAGACGAAACCGCTGCGGTCGCCCATCACCGTGAGCGTGGTCGCCGCATAGGCGCCCTCGTAGCGCGCCAGGATCGGCGCTTCGCCCCGGCGCAAGGTCGTGATCAGCCCGGACGGATCGGCCGAGGCGATGTCCGTGTTGCCACTGTCGATGAATGACTCGGCCGTGACGTCGCGCGTGGAGCCGTTGGCATAGGTCGCGGCGACCCGCATTTGCTGGCGCGCGCCAATGTCCTGCACGGTCGGGTTTCTCGGCATGATTTCGATGCGCGTCACGCGGGCGGACTCTTCATTGAGCTTCGCCCCGTCTGCGATCCACTGCCGCAGGATGGCGTAGTACTCGGAATCCATCGTGGTCCGTTGCCCGCCTTCGTGCGGCACGGCTCCGGTGGCTTTCAACAGCATCAAACTGTCGTCCGGCGAAGCGAGGTTGACGCGGCGCGCCGCCAAATCGTCCGCAAACGCCCGCACGTCGAAGATTGGATCGTAACCGCGCAGGGAAAGCTTGAAGCCGTTCTTGCCATCCTTGGAGCCATGGCAGGTGCCGGCGTTGCAGCCCAATTTCGAGAGAACGGGGTTCACGTCTCGCACGAAGTCCGCTTCAAACGTCTCCTTCAATCCAGACACTTCCACCGGAACCGTCGCGGTTTTTCCCGCGAGCGCAACCTGGATCGAGCCCGATCCATTTTTCCGAACGGTGAACCGGCCTCGTTCGGAAACCTCGCCCAGATCGTTGCTCACCGAATAGGAGGCAAGCCGGGTGGCATCCGCCGTGTCACCCGAAGCGAGTTTCGCCACAACGATGAGCTGGACATGTTCATTGCGCCGTGGGAGCCGTATCTGCGACGGCTCGACTTCCAGAGCGGCGACTTCAGCGCCTTTCGGCAGGGACTCTTTCGTGGTCTCAGGCTGAGCCGAGGTGGTATGAGCAGTTTCGGGTTTCGGGTTTCGGGTTTCGAGTTTTTCAGCTTCCGCGGGCGTCGCCGTTGTCGCAGTGATCGGTGCGGCGGCGAATTCTTGCAGCACTTTTCCCGATTCGGCTTCGATCAGCCGAACGAGACCGTCGTTGCCGCCTGCCGCCACCCGCTTGCCGTCGGGACTGAAACTGATCGCATAGATCGCGGCGTTGGTGAAAGTCGCGGAGGCCACGAGCTTCACGTCGGACGTGACATATTTCTCAATGGCGGCCTTTTCTTCGGCGCTTTGGGCGAAGACTTCCTTCTCCAGCGACTTCACCAGATTGGTCGGAATCGTCGAATCGAAGACGGCGTCATAAATATTGACGGCGCCGTGCGCGTCGAGGCTGGCGCCGGCGGCGATGCGTTTCCCATCTGCGCTGTAATCGACGCTGAAGAGGCGTCCTTCCATCGCGGGGAACCGGCGGATTAACGCGGCGTTGTCGCCGATCTTGCGCGCGGTCTGGCGGAAGACCCGATAGATTTGGGGAATCCCGTCCGAGCCGCCAACGAGAATTTCATCTTTTGCAGGATGCCGTGCCACGCTCTGGATGCCGCCGCGCAGCGCGCCCGGAGTAATCGAGGTGATGTTGTCGATGAACCGCTGCGAGGCCGTTTCCGTCAACTTGGCGCTCATGTCGCGCCCGACGGAAATGACGTGCGAACCGTCCTTGGAAAACACCGTGTCGAGCACCCAATCGTTGTGGGAACCTTGTTGGAGGACCAGTTTGCCCGTGGCGGCATCGATCGCGCGGACCGTGTTATCCGGACAGCCGAGCGACACGAGTTTGCCGTCCGGCGACCAATTCACGCCATAGACCGTGTCGTAGCTGATCGGGACAGACACCACGAGCTTCTTGTTTGCCACGTCCCAGATTTGCACCTCGCCCATGCGCGCGGGTTGGCCACCGGCGACGGCCAGCAATTTGCCGTCGGGCGAAAACCGGACGGTCTGGAGCCGGTCGGATAGTCCGACCAATCGTCCGGCCAAACCCGATCCATCGGCCTTGTGCAGCAAGACTTCATGGAAGCCCGCAACGGCAATCAGGGAGCCATCGGGAGAATAGTCCAGCGAAGTGATGACGGGCGGCCGCGTATAGACCGGGGGATGTTCGTTGTCGAAGCGCTCGCGCGCATTCGGCGGCGTGTCGTCCTTCGCGCCTTCCGCAATCCACCGGCGAATCAGATCGATCTCGGGCTCACTTAAAGGCGGCTTGCCTTTGGGCATTTCTGCTTCGCCTTTGACCGGGGTGATCTGTTTGACGAGATGGCTGGCCGTGGGTTGGCCTGCCACGACCGGCTTTTCGCCGCTGTCACCCGGCGCGAGCAGGCGCTCGAACTCGGTCATGACGTACCCGCCCTTGGATTTGGCGGGCTGGTGGCAGCCCTGGCAATTGGCCTGAAGGATGGGGCGAATCTGTTTGTAGAAACTGACGCGAGCGTCGGTTCCAGCGGTGGGTTTGTCTGCGGGGGCAGCGAATTGAAATCGAGTTGCGGCCACCAGAGCGCAGACCAAGAAAGCGATGCGTTTCATCCAGAGTAAAGAGCTAAGAACTGAACTGGCTACATCGCAGAATTTAGCCCTTCAACGGCCCAATTGCCAAGCAGAGTTTTAGAGCGCGTTTTGAAAATGCCTTTTGGGTGGAACAGGCCACTGGCCTGTTGCGGCAGGCTACCACCCTGCCGCAATGTTCGGCGGCAAGTTGCCGCCGAAAACGGGCTGGTAGCCCGTTCCACCCAGTGCCTCACAACTTTCTCCTCTCGATGTTTACCTGCACGGCACGCGGACTGTGCAGGACACTCGACAGCATGGCGACGCTCTGTTCTGTAAACGCAAAAACGTTGCGCGCATGCTTGAGCGTCGAACATATCACAATTTGTGATATGTTCCGCACCTCCTCCCGATCCAGGGGAAACACGATTACCTCCACGTGAAACCCACGGTCTTGAGCGGGATCGCCGGCAATCGCCGGAGCGTTTTGTTCGCTGGATCGGCCATGATGCCGACGGATTCGAGCGCGGTGACGCCGAGGATTGGCTCGACCTCCGGCTCGCCGAAAATGACTCGGCCGGCGGTGATCTCGCCCATGAACTCGATCCGCGCCAAACCGTAGCCGTATTCCTTTACAGTGCCGTCCGCAAGTTCGTAGGCCATCCGGCCTTCTTCGCGAACCCCGATCTTCCGCAGTTCATCAGCAGGCGCCACAGAGTCCGTTGCTCCAGTGTCCACGAGGAACAGCGCTTCATAACTCTGTTCCGGCGCGGCAGGGTTGCTGAGCTTGGTGGTCACCTTCGTTAATCCCATGAACGCATCCTAGGCTTTCGCGCTTTGTCAGCAACCCATTTTACGCAGCGGAACAACTTCTCTTTGCTTGTCCAGCGCTTGTTTCCTCGGTTACGTTCTGCCCGACATCTCAGCATTCGCACGCAATGGAAGTGGT
>VHCZ01000034.1 GCA_016871535.1 Verrucomicrobiota bacterium | reverse complement strand
AGACTTTGTTGACCGACAGTTTTAATCGCACCCCTCACGCGATCACGCGAATCCGAGTTTCCCGACTTTGTTGAAATCATTCATTAGCGAGCAAGCCTGTCCCAGCGAGCCGTATTCGGGCGTGCTTTCCAACCGCGTCTGGAAGGAGACCTGGAACTATCGGACCGCGCGATAGTATCTCCAGAAATGGTTCGAGGCCGAGCGGTCGATGTACTCGCCAAAACCGCTTTGCCCGGCGTTGGTGTACACCGGCAGCCAGTTGATCAGATCGGTCGAGGCCTGAAGGACTGCGTTTGTGAGGGCAGTGCCGCCGATCAGGATCCCAAAGCTCCCATCTGGTAGGCGCCGTCCTGACAGCCTCAAGGCTTCGGTCAACTCCACACTCACTTGCGCGTCGGCGCTCGTCGCCACGCCCGCAAAATTGCTCACCACGCAGCTATACTTGCCCACATTCGGCAACTGGAGCACTGGGATCACCAGGGTCGCATTGGTCGCTCCGCTCAACAGAAGCCCGTTCAATCGCCACTGATAAACCACCGGCACACGGCTCCGCACGCGCACCTCCAGGATGACCACGTTCCCCACTTTCCACACGCCGCTCGCCGGCTGCGCCGCCAATTCCGGCGGCGAACCCAACTGATACGTCAGCACCACTTGCCCTTGCACTCCACTCACCCCATCCACCGCGATATGGTACGTGCGATTCGGCGCCGCATCAAAAATCACCCGGCTGCTCTTGCGATCAAAGCCTCGGTTGTTATCCGATGCCAGCGCCGGCATCACGAGTTCATCGTAACCCAGCGGATTGGGCGGCCCTTCATACACCGCCAGCACCGTGTCGAAATCGCTTCCCTCGGTGCTCACCAGCATCTTGCCGTCCTCGTCCGCCAGCACCGAATACCACGCCGAGGCGCCGCCGGGTTCCCCCGCGTGATTGGGATCGCCAATCTCTTTGGTTTTTCCAAACGTGTGGAAAATCTGTGTCCCCACAAATCCGCGCGCCGGCGCGCCGCCGAATCCTGGCGAAAGTAGGGCAGGCTTCCCAGCCTGCCAGCCCGTCTGGCTCAACAGCGAACGTTCACCGGGCGGGACGCCCGGTGAACCCGCAGGCCAGGAGGCCCGCGCTACGTTTCCTCCAATCACGACCACCTCCGCCAGCTTGTCTCGGCTGGCCACCTTTTGCACTAGCCCGGCGTCGCCGCTGAAGTTGATCTCCAAAAACGCCGGCTCGCTCTCCACGCCTTCCTGACCATTGCCGACTTGCACGCGGTATCGGGCCACCAGGTGCGCTTGCACATTGGTCACTGTCAATGTCGCGTTGGTCGCACCGGGAATCGGGGCGCAGTTTTGATACCATTGGTAGGTCAACGGACGCGTGCTGAACGCGGTCACCGAGAAACTCACCATCTCCCCGACGGCCACCGTCTGGCCCAAGGGTTGTTGGAAAATCCTCGGGGCTTCCGTAATCACCGGATCAAACTTCCAACTCAGCACAATGTTCCCCGACGATTTCCCGAAACCATCCACCACGATCAAATACTCGACGCCGGCCGCCGCGCTGAACGCCACCTCGCTGGTGGCGAACCCGCCGCGATCATCGTCGCCAGCGACGAAGCGCAAGTTCGAATAATCCGGCGGTAGGTTCGGCGCCGCGTTCGTATAGACCGCCAGCAACGTGTCGAACCCGCTGCCGCGCGTGCTGAAGGTGGCGACGCCATTGGCCGGCGCTCGCCAACCGAGCCAAAGGGATTTGCGTCCGGGCTTGCCCACATGATCTGGTTCGCCAACTTCCTTCGTCCCGTTGGTACTGTTGGCGCTTCCAAGGCTGGAGAAAGAATTGGTCACTATGCGATCCCGCAGGTTATCCGAGAGAGGCAGCCGCGGACTGGGAATGACGAGTCCGGCAATGTCGCTGTTGACCGCGCCGCCGATGTTCTTGACGACAACGCTGTAGCTCCCGCCATCGGTCGGTTGGAGATTCGTCAACGTGAGCGTGGATTCAGTTGCTCCCGTGATTTTGGTGCCATTGAGCAGCCATTGGTAGGACGGAGGCGGATTGGCTGGGGCTGCGACGCCAAACCTGACGGACGAGCTCACTGTCGCGATTTGGGTTAGCGGTTGAATGTCGATGCGCGGGGGCATAACTACTACGATCGATGCTTCGGCGCTGTTGATAAGCCCGAGACGATTCGTGACCACCGCGCTATAGCGGCCCGAGTTCCCCACCTGAAGATTCGTTAGGACCAGAATTGAGTTCGTGGCTCCGACTAGATTGGCTCCGTTGAATTGCCATTGGTAGGACAGCGGAGTTACTCCGTCGGCCACAACGCCCAAGACTAAGAGCGTGTCCGAAAATTGCGCGGGGTCCTGCGGCGAGGGATTTTGGCTGTGGCCAAGGCGGCGAGGTCCGAGCATCCCCAACGCGGGCTGTAAGGACCGAGCCAACGCAGGCCACGGACAAAAGACCCGCCGCCCGGAGGGTTTTCGCGCCAAAGGCCGCCTGGCTTCGTTGCTCCTCAGTCGAAGATCCAGGGAGGATATTCTCCTTCGTCGCGCCTCGCCATCCGGCCTTTGGCGCGAAAACAGGACCCCGCGGAATTTTCGGACACGCTCTAAGCTTTCTCCGAGCCCAGCAGTTCGGTTCGGCGGTTGCTGCGTGATCACCGGTTCACCGACAGGCGGAAAAATAGCCAAGTTCGGGTGGAACCGTCCGTTGACCTCAGAGAAGGTTCCCGCGACCGCGACTGTGTCGCGGAACTGAACAAACGCTAAGCCCCTTCCGATGAATTTGCTCGGGTTCCAGTTTATACTCGGGCTCCAGTCCGTTGCTCGGCCAGTCGTCGCGTTCAAGGCAGCAACGTTCGTCCTGCTTTCTCCTCCAATTCTTTCGAAGTTGCCGCTCACATAAATTGTGTTGTCCGAAATGTAGAGACTCTCGAGCCACGATCCAGTTGGAGAACTGCTGGACGCGGCTGGGTTCCAATCCAGGCATTCGCCCGTAGTTGGGTCGAGCGCCGCGAGACCATTGCGTGCCCTACCATTAACCCTCGTGAAGTAGCCACCGATGTAAACTCGATTGTGAGAAACCGCCAAGGTCCGGACCGGACCGTCAGCCTCAGGATTCCAGGGAAGAGGAACAGCAGTAACTGGCTCAAGGGCGGCAAGACTATTCCGAGGCTGGCCGTTCACAGTTTGGAAGGAGCCCGCAAGGTACACCGCCTTTTCGCCCACGGCGATCGCCCTAACGCTGGATCGAGCGCCTCCGAGAATTGGATTCCAGTCTATTGCCTTTCCAGTCCGCAAATCCACAGCGGCAAGAGGCCTCGTCTTTGAGAGTAGCTCATCACTGTTGAAGAGAGAGCCTCCGGGGCCCCCCGCGTACATGGTGTTGCCCAAAACGTCGAAAGCCTCAATTTCGATAGAGAATGGGACGTTCGTCGAGATGAAGGCAGCACTGGGATTCCAGTCTTTGACAAGCTTACCCGTGCTGAGATCATAAGCTGCGAGGCCCACGTGAAAATCGAGGCCAGGGTCTACCTCTGAATCAATCCAGAACCCACCCGCGGCGTAAATTCTGTTGCCCTGAATCTTCACCTGATAAATTTTGTCCGGGTTCCCGACGCCGGAGACCCCGCCAATGAATGGGCCGTATTCCAATCTGTGGCTTTTCCAGTCGAGGTGTCAAAAGCCATGAGACCAGGAGATCGACGGACGCCACCCCAGGTAAGATTCCCGCTCAGTAAGACCAAGTTGCCGGAAATTACCGGAACGCCGAAACCCGAAATGTTCAATGGTACTTTCGAAATTGTGTTGCCCGTCGTGGCATCGAGCGCACGGAGGTCATCTTCGAAGAATCCGAGTTCGTTGACTCCATCGAATGTCCCGTAGAGGGTGTTTCCAGAGAGCGCAATCGGATAGAATTCGGCGTTCCTGTCCGGTTTCCTCCAATCGAGCGGTTTACCGGATGAGGAATCCAAGGCGGCAAAACTCCAGAGAGATTCTCCTCCGATCTTATCGAAATTGCCGTTGACGCAAACGATGTCGCTCTGCGCAATAACCCGGTGGATCCAGACATCAGTCCTCCCGCTGAAGGACGTATTCGGGTTCCAAGGCATTAGCCTGCCGGTAGTGCGGTCGAAAGAAGCCAGACTGTTGCGAACTTCTCCATTGATCTCTGTAAACGCGCCACCCACAAAAACTTTGTCGCAGGTAACTGCGAAATCCGCCAGATACGCTCCTCCTCCTCCCCCCTTCCGAATTTGTCTATTATCGAAGTGATCGGGTTCCACGGCAAGCGCTGACCAGTTTTGATATCGAAAGCAGCGAGGAGGGATTTGGGCGGCGGGGATGAAGAGTAACCCGCTACGAAGAGGGCATTGTCCGACACGGCAAGTTTGGTGACATTCGAAATATCAATCGCTGGGAGTTTTAGGTCGCTCACTTTGCCTGTCACAGAATCCAAAGCGACGACAACTGAGTCAGTGCTGCCCCGGTTTCTACCGGCCACAAACACTTTGTTACCTCCGACGCCAATGGCTGAAATGAAAACTGACAATATGGGCGAGGGCGTCCAATCTGCATCTAAGGATTGATCACTGCGCATGTGCGCCAAACCAAAGTGAGTCTCTCCGCCGCTCAAAGGAAGGGGAACTACGGTATACCAGCCCCCAGCCTGATCGGGGGTCACCCATGGTCCGCGAAGCTCCGGCAATGCCGTGCTGACTGCTCCCGTGCCAAAATCCACGACCAGTGCATGAGCGGCAGGGCGCCCCGCGCCATTGAACCATCCGCTCACGTAAAGGATTCCATCCTTTTCGGCCAGGTAAAACGGGCTATTGGCATAGTTTGGCACCCAAAAATCCTCGCGTGGGATGCTGGAAGGTTGGGCACACAGATCGCCAGGAGTAGAGGCGAGGTAAAGCAACAGTCCCGACCACAACAGTCGTTTAAACTTGCAAACAAGCAGCCTTTTCATCTCCGTCTCACCTAATGGCCCGGTGGAAACGCCACGGCTGATTTCCGCTAGCCGTGTCCAGAAACTCAAACCGTCCACCTGAACCCGAGTTCGTGAAGATGGGCAGCCAATTGACCAGGTTGGTCGAAGCCTGAAGGACCGCGTTCGAGGCGGCGCTGCCACTGATCGAGACGCTGAATCTGCCGTCCGGAAGCCGTCGGCCGAAGAGCTTCAAAGCTTCTGAGACATCCACGTCGATCAGAGTCCCGGCCGTAGTCGGCCCGCCCGCAAACGGCTGCAGATCGCGAACGATCAGTGTGCCTCCTGCGAACAGTGGTCCTCGCGCAGACACCGGAGCACTGGCCACAACCGTCCAATCTCGCAGGTCCAGGCAGAACTCGACCTCGATTCGGCCTTGTTCAGAGAGCCGCACCGTGAAGCCAACGGACCCGGGCAACCTAAAAAATCCACCACACAATTCTCCGAATCCGTTTTCGCCCGGATTCCCAGTCTCGGGTGGACCTGAAGCCAGCGTTTCAACAAACAAGTTTGAACCGATTGGCTTCAGATCAGCCGGATTCTGGAAGCGAGTCAGAGTGATTCTTCCGACATTTACGCCTCCACCGGCAGTGGTGAGGGCGATCTCACCCTGTGAGCTGAAGATCACGCCCCTCGTTGAAGGGGGAAAAAGCGGCAGACCTCCCAAAACGGGATAACCTTCCTGAGTCACGATGAGACCGTTGCCGGCGAACTTGAAGTTGCCATCGCGCGTATAAGCTTGTGTTCCGTCGGGCAATTGCACCTGGAAGAATCCGTCGCCGATTATGGCCTCGGGAGCCGACCCGCCATAAGTTCGTTCTGCGTCGCGAAAGTAAGGCTCCTCAATCCGGATCGTCGCGGCGTTTTGCGCATTACCGGCGTCGGTGGGTTGAGTCGGAAACGGCTTCAACTTTACCCGATAGAACCGAGCCACCACATTGCTCGTGCCTGCTTGGTTGCTCGGGGCGGCGGCCCAAGTCGTGGTCCCCCATTCCATGATCGCGAGCACAACCACCGCGAAGCCTAACCGGCTGCATAGCGAGCCACGAAAGAACGCAGAGAGCGCAAAGGCCCCGTTTCTGTTGCGAAGCAATCGAACAACAAAAGAGCATTTGTTCTGTTTGTTTGCTTCTGTGCGCGGCTGCGAAGCCCCTTGCTCCGACCGAAGCGTCAGCAAAAGCCAGCGCTGCAATCCTTTCAAACCACTCGTTCTCGCGCGAATTTCTGTGGCCGCAAAGGAACACAGTGCGTTGAAACCGCATCCAAACAAACCGCGGATCTCGCGGATAGCGCGGATAAAAACAGGATTGACCGATCCCGCGCCACTCCTATCCGTGCCCATCCGCGACATCCGCGGTGCATGCTCTCGGAGATGCGTGGTCTTGACAAATAGTGATGCAGAAAGGGCAATAGCAGGGCGAAGAAATCTTTGCGATCTTTGGGTTCTTTTGCGGCTAAATTACTCACTTGCGGCTTGGATGCGCGGCACTCCTCCGCGGCACTTCTACCCTGGGCAGGTGCGTCTGCGCGGACCGGCGCTTCGGTCAAGAAACTCACGGACAGGGCAGTCCGCGCTCCAGTCAGGGAGTTCATAGGTCGGCGACGCTGTGTTCGACCACGATTGATTTCCGAAACCAGCTTAGCGGTAACAAACTCCGAGCCGGAGCGCAACTTCATTGCTTTAGGGTCTGCGAAAAAATTAATTCGCCATTTGGCGGGAGCGTCGCTTGGCCTGATGCGAGGCGTGAGCGAGGGAGCATCCCCGCAGCGGGCTGTGACCGAGCGAACCACGAAGCAGCAGGCCAAGCGCCGCACCGCCCCGCAGGGCTGGGGCTGTTTGGCGCTCTGGCTTCGTTGCTCGCTCCTTACAGACCGCTGCGGGTCTGCTCGTCGCTCGCGCCTCCAGCAAATGGCGAGGTAATTTTTTCGCAGACCCTTATCCATTCAATCAAGATTCGGATGAACCGAGGCCGATCTTTCAAAGATTCGACGTTCAGCCGGCGCCGCTCGAAATTGGATGTCGAATGTTCGGAATCGCCCGAGCGAAACGGGCGAACACGACGGGGAAGGTGAATGTTTCTTGAAATGGACTGCAGCTAACTAAATCCAGGTTACGCATGGATCGGTGCGGCCTTCTCTGAGGTCATCGATTTCGTATCCGGCGCGCAGGACCTGGCCGGGCACCGGCTCCCAACCGAACAACAGCCGAAAGGCATGGTAGGCCGGCGAGTGGCGAATGGGATACCGGTCGAAAATCGCTTTCCAATCCACCAACAAGGTAAAGGTGCACGGTTCGGGAAGAATCCCGTAGTCCCACTGGGCGCAGAGGCGTTGCACGTACTCCGCCTTCTCCTCGGGCGTGCGGAGTTCGGTCGGGGGCGCTTCCAGGTCCGGATAAACGCTGTGGTCCAGAGTCATAGCTGCGCTGCCGGCAGGAACGCGTCACGGAACCAGAGGCGTGTTTCGCGAGCGCGTTCTCGTTGGTTTGGATCCGGAATGGTCTCAAGTGGGCGGCGAAGTTCGAGTTCTTGCAAGTGGCGCGCCGCTTCCGCGCGGGCTTGCTCCAGTCGCAAGTCAGGATTTTTTCGGGACCAAAGACCCCAGCATTCGTGGGGCGACGCCAACTCCGAGATCACCAACTGACGGATATCGATGAAATCGCGCGGAGCGCCGCGCTGCACCAGAGCGTTCATTTTCGAGCCCACATTGTCCGCCAGACTTTCAATGCGCAGCGGGGGCCACGGACTGATGAGATAAGGTTCCAAACGAATCGTGCGGGCCGCGATTTGGAAGGAAAACAGTTTGACGCCCGCCCGGATCAATTCCCAGGACTCGGTATCGCCAAATCGGCGTTGGTTCCACTGCAACTGGTGCTGCTGACAAATCTGGCTGATCACCGACTTCAATGCTTGGCGAACGTCATCGCGATCTCGTTCCGTGCTCTCCTCCGACCACCACGCATCCACATCATGGGTCAGGCGGTAGTCGCAGTAATGCTTCAAGGCGAAATATCCGCCCAGCACGATGTGTTGCGCGCAGGGATACTGGCCAAGGCCCAGAAGCAACTCCGCCGCGAACGGATCCACCTGCGCGGGTTTGACTGGCTGCCTTGTTTGCATCTTGGACGCACGGATTAGAGCACGCTCCGGCACGTTTCACAATCTCCATCAAGCCTGATGCGGCGGGAGCGCCATAAGTTTCCGGCAATGGCCGGAACCGCGGGCCGCGCAGGGCGATGCTGCGACGGGAGCCGTGGGCCTTGGCCCACGGATCAAGGCGTGTCGGCCGCACGTCGCCGAGCGACGTTTGAACCCGCCCAATGGGCTCGGCCGGAGCCTTTCGAGCGTCGCTTCGCGACGTGACCGACATCGCACCCCACCCGTGGGCTTGAAGCCCACGGCTACCGTCTTCAAGTCGCTCCGCGACTGCAAAACCTGAGATGCGCCGCGGCGTGGCACGCCATAAGTTTGCCATAAGATTCCTGCTTTCATCGCGAGGTCTTCCTGCTATCTTGCACTCAAGCGATGAACCTCGACTCGGTCCTCGAACATCATGCGCAGGTCGAGGAATTTCGACGCCGCCATCGCACCGGGCTGGCCACTTTGCTGTTCACGGACATTGTCGGCTCGACCAAACTCAAGCAGAGCCTTGGAGACCAACAAGGGCTGTTCCTGATCCAGCAGCATCATTCCATTGCCCGGAAATTTCTCGGCCAATTCAACGAAGCGGAGGAGATCAAGACAGCGGGCGACTCCTTTTTCATCATCTTCGCCAAGCCGTCCGATGCGGTGAAGTTCAGTCTGCTGCTGCAATCCAGGCTGAGGAGTTTGGCCAAGACTGCCCCCGCGCCTGTCTTCGATCGCATCGGCATTCACGTGGGCGAGGTTTTCATTGAGGAAGACCAAACTGCGGGCCGATCCAAGGACCTGTTCGGCATTCAGGTCGATACCTGCGCGCGGGTCATGTCGCTCGCTGACGGCGATCAAATCCTGATGACCCGGTTTGCTTTCGACAATGCGCGGCAAGTGTTGAAAGGACAGGAACTCGAAGGCCTCGGATCGCTTTCCTGGTTGAACCACGGCACCTACTCGCTGAAAGGCGTCGAGGAACACCTGGATCTATGCGAAGTGGGCGAGACGGGACTGGCCCGTCTTTTGCCGCCGAAGGACACGGACAAAGCGCAACGGTTCGTCGCGGTGGAAAAAGAGCCGGTGCTCGGCTGGCGTCCGGCGAACGGCCAAGCCATCCCGAACACGCAGTGGGTCCTCGAAGGCAAGATCGGGGAGGGCGGATTCGGAGAAGTCTGGGTGGGCTGCCATCAAGCGTTGAAGAAGCGCCAGGTGTTTAAGTTTTGTTTTCGGGCTGACCGGGTGCGTTCGCTCAAGCGCGAAGTCACTCTGTTCCGCGTTTTGAAAGAGCGCATCGGGAATCATCCGAACATTGTCGCGGTGCATGACGTCTTCCTGAACGAGCCGCCGTATTACCTCGTGATGGACTACGCCGAGGGGAAGGACCTTAAGACGTGGAGCGTGGAGCGTGGGGGCGTGGAGCGTATTCCGCTGGAGACGCGGCTGGAGATCGTGGCACAGGTGGCGGACGCATTGCAGGCGGCGCACGACGCAGGCGTGATCCATCGGGACGTGAAGCCGTCGAACAATCTGATTGCGGAGTGCGGAGTGCGGAGTGCGGAGTGCGGATTTCAAGAATCCGAAACCCGAAATCGACCGCGAAGCTGACCGACTTTGGCATCGGCCAGGTCGTGTCGGAAGAAATCCTGGCTCAGGTCACGAAGGCGGGCTTTACGCAAACGCTTGTGGGCCCCAGCTCGTCGTCGCAGACCGGGACTTTCGTGTACATGGCGCCGGAACTCCTGGCGGGCAAACCGGCTTCGGCGCAGGCGGACATCTACTCTCTGGGAGTGGTCTTTTATCAGTTGGTCACGGGAGATCTGGCGCGACCCGTGACGACGGATTGGAGCGAGGAGGTGAAGGATCCGCTGCTCCGCGAGGACTTGAAGCGATGTTTTGCCGGGAATCCAACGGCTCGTTTCGCGCGGGCAGGTGAGCTGGCAACGAACCTTCGCTCCTTGCCAGAACGACGCGCCGCTCAGGCAGAAAGAGAAGCTCAGGACTCGGCCCGCCGGGAAACGGCATTGCGGGAGGTGTTGAAGGTAAAGCGCGGGCTGACGTTGAACTGGCGGCAAGCGACGATGGGCGCGATGCTGACGGTGCTGGCTGGTTGGTGTTTGCTGATTTCTCGATTCGATTTTGGTCTAAAAGCGTTGAGCTTCGATCTTCCTTTTGCGCTTCGACCCGACATCAGACCTGGCGAAGTCTTGATTGTTTACATGGACGACGAGTCGCGGAGACGTTTGGGCCAAGACCTCGGCCGTCTCTGGGATCGAAGTTTGCATGTCAACCTGGTGAACCAACTGACTCGGTGGAAAGCCAAGGCTATCGTGTTTGACATCCTTTTCGAGTCGCCGTGGCCTGATCCGAAAGTGGATGAGCAACTCGCGGCGGCCATGCGTGCGCACGGCAAAGTGGTGACCGCAGCCACGGTTGAAACAACGCATCCGCAGGGCGGGCCGATCACCAGGCGAGGGATCCTTCCCGTGGAGCCGATTCGATCGGCCAGTGTGTTTGGGCTCGCTGAATTTCCGGGCGAGCTGGACACGCGCATTCGGCGCCGGCCTCAGAACCCTTCTTGGGGCGCGTTGGTGGAATTACCTTTGAAAACTATTGAGGTGTTGGGGAGCAGGCCAGGCGACAGAACTCGTTCTCCGTGGCTCAACTTTTACGGCCCTCCCGGAATCATTCCCAGCATGAGCTATTTTGAGGTTTTGGAAACCAACGCCGCGCAGCGTTCTTACATTTCCGACAAGGTGGTCTTCGTGGGACAAGGCAAAGCGATCACTCCGGCGGGCGTCCGATCTTTCGACGAGCATGGCACGCCTTACACGAGATGGACCGGATTGTTGTCGCCAGGAGTCGAACTCCAGGCGACGGCGTTTCTCAATCTGTGGCGAGGCGAGTGGCTCACCGAGCTCAGCCCGTTCGCCGAGGTCATTGTCCTGGGATTCTTAGGAATTGTCTTTGGGTTTGGACTCACGATGTTCCGGACCTCAGTGGCCGCCTGGATCGGCGCGGCTGGCGTTTGCCTGATTGCGGGCCTGGCGCTGTGGTTGGTCTGGCAGCAGCACCTCTGGTTTCCCTGGCTGATCGTCTGCGGCGTTCAGATTCCCTGCGCGCTGGGCTGGTCCGTCCTGGTGAACAGCAAACGGCTTTACGCAGAGAGAGAATTGCTGCGAGCGGCCATTCCAGTTGAACAAGCCAGACTCGCCGGCAGCTCAGCGCTCGCCGAAGCCGCAACGGAGACCGCCCCATCGCCTTCTCACGCGGGAGCAGAAAGAACCACTGCGGACGGTTCGGCCCTGACAGAACTCGATTCGGCCGGTTCACGCGCGCCGGAGGTAACGGCAGCGTCAATGGCTCCTGCGATCCCGGATCACGAGTTGATCCGGATGATCGGCGAAGGCGGGTACGGCCAGGTGTGGCTGGCCAGAGACGTGATCGGGAGTTATCACGCGGTGAAGGTTGTTTATCGACGCAAATTCTCCAACGCCGAGCCGTACGAGCGCGAGTTTCGCGGCATTCAAAAGTTCACGCCGATTTCGCGCACGCATCGAGGCCTGATCCACATTCTTCACGTCGGCAAGAACGACCGCGAGGGCTGGTTCTTTTACATCATAAAGTTGGGGGACGACGAAGTGTCCGGGCAAAAGATCAACCCCGCCACTTACTCCGCCCGGAATCTCGCGCAGGAACTCAAGAAACGAGGCAAGCTCTCTTTTGCGGAATCTCTCGAACTGGGTCTGGCGTTGACCGAGGCCTTGCAGCACTTGCACTCACATCAACTGATCCATCGCGACATCAAACCGTCCAACATCGTCTTTGTGAATGGCCAGCCGAAATTTGCCGACATTGGTTTGGTCACGGATTTGCACGAGCGCAGCCCGGCCACAACCTACGTCGGCACGGAGGGCTATATTCCGCCGGAAGGACCAGGAACTGCGGCGGGCGATGTTTATAGCCTGGGCAAGGTGCTTTACGAAGCGAGCATGGGCAAAGATCGCAAGCAATTCCCGGAATTGCCCACCTCGCTGGCTGAGCGGGCGGACTGCGAGGCCTTGTTGAAGCTCAATGAAATCATTCTTAAGGCGTGCGACCCGAACGTCCAGGCGCGCTATCCATGCGCGGACCAGATGCAGGTCGATCTTGTGCGCCTTCAGACGGAACGGCGCGGTCACGCGGCTAAGTGACTTTTCCGTGAATCGTCATCCCATGAACCGTCTCTTCGGACCGTGGCCTTTAGGCCGCTTCAACGCTCGACTGCGGAGAGTGCGCAGAAGCAGCCTGAAGGCTGCGGTCCGCACGGGTTTTGGTTCAAGGCCCGTGAGCAGGTCCGTGAGGAACCGGAGGCTTCCCAGGAACCCGATAGGGCTGCGTTGCCGCGCAGCCGGTTTTCTGTCGATGCGGCCGCGCGGCAGCACCGCCCTACCAGCGATGGGTTCAAAGGCCGTGCGCACGGCTCGCAGGCCGTGGAAGCTTCCCATGAACCTGCGTTGGTTTGTAGTCCCGCCTTTAGGCGGCCCCGGCGCACCGGACCGGCTAAAGCCGGGACTACATGCAGGGCGTGGTTCATGGGCTGTGTGCATAGTAATCAGACCAAGGCAACTTCCCAGGATCACCTCGTTCAAATGAAATCCGTGGCGTTCCACAGCGGCACATTGACCTCGACGCGGCAAACGCTGCTGAGCCGCTTGAAGAATTGGGAGGATCAAGCAAGCTGGCGCGAGTTCTTTGACCTGTACTGGAAGCTGATTTACGGCGTTGCACTTCAGGCCGGGCTGGCCGAAGCCGAAGCGCAGGATGTCGTGCAGGAAACATTGATCGCGGTGGCCAAGGCCATGCTTGGCTTCAAATACGACCGAGCCCGAGGCTCATTCAAGGGCTGGCTGCTCCAGTTGACTCGCTGGAAGATCACAGACCAATTCCGCAAACGACGGCCTGCGGATGCCCGCAGACCGCAACCTGTCGCCTCCCAGACAGGAACCTCTCCGATCGAGCGGATCCCCGATCCGGCCAGCCTTCCTTTGGAATCGGTTTGGGATCGAGAATGGAACCAGTGCTTGCTGGAGCAAGCGATGGAAAGAATTCGCGCGCGCGTGCCTCCGAAACAGTATCAAATCTTCGATCTCTACGCCGTGAAACGATGGCCGGTGGAAAAAGTCGCGGCTGCGCTTCACGTCAATCCCGGGCAGGTCTATCTCATCAAGCATCGCGTAGGGGCCTTGATCAAGAAGGAGGTGCGAAAGCTGGAGACCCAGCCGATCTGACGCCAGTCTTTTTGCTGAAAGATTTTCCCTGCCTGTTACGAATATTGAGGAGATGAGTGAACAAAGCCCAGGCGGTTGCCGGAAGACCAGCGTGGCCGTGCGCATTCTTTTGGCCCTTGGTCTGGCTTTGGGAGTATCTGCGAAAGCAGCCGAGACCCTGAAATCGTCCGCCACAAACATCACCGTGGTTGAGATCGAAGGCGTGGTCGAGGTGCTCCGCTTCGGCGCGCAGCGCTGGGATCCGATCAAGGTGAATTCGACATTGGATCCCGGGGATCAGTTACAGACTGGGCCGCGCAGCCGCGCCGCGGTGCGCTGGACCGATTTGACGGTGAAGCGGCTGGACGAGCACAGTCTGCTTCAAGTCCCGCGCGAGCCCAGGCGGAGGACGGGGTTCAACCTTTTGAGAGGGGCGCTCTATTTTTTCCACCGGGATCGCCCCGGCGAACTTGACGTGCAGACACCGACCGTCTCCGCCGTGGTTCGCGGAACGGAGTTCAACCTCAAAGTCGCGGAGGACGGCACTACGACGTTCACGATGTTCGATGGTTCGGTCGAACTGACGAATGCCTTCGGGACGAACGTCGTCGAGCGCGAACAACAGGCCGTGGTTGAACCGGGCAAACCGCCTGTGAAAACGGCGCTCCTGGCTTCCGCCCGAAACGACGTGATTCAGTGGTGCCTTCACTATCCCGGGGTGCTCGATCCGGACGAGCTGCCATTGACAGCGGACGAGTTGAATGTCCTGCGCGATTCTCTCGCGCATTATCGCAGTGGCGATGTGTTGCGGGCCCTGAGTGCTTACCCTGACCCGCGAACGCCTGCTTCCGAAGCCGAGTCCGTTTATCTGGCTGCCCTCGTGTTGGCGGTGGGGAGAGTGGAAGAGGCGGAGCAGCTCTTGGCCAGGATCAAGCGCACGTCGGGAGATGACCGAGCCGCCCGAGCCGCGGAAGCGCTGCGCAAAGTGATTGCAGCGGTCAAGTTCCGTTCCGTGCCTTCGACACTGTTGCCGGACGGGAGCCCGGATAAAGCTCAACGCGCGCGGATTCTTGCCACGGAATGGTTGGCGGAATCGTACTCTCAACAATCCCGTTTCCAGCTTGTCTTCGCCCTGCAAGCGGCTCAAGAAGCGGTGAACCAATCGCCAGATTTCGGCCTGGCCTGGGCGAGACTCGCTGAGCTGCAATTCAGCTTTGGTCAGTTGCGTCCAACTCGCCAGAGTCTGGACCGCGCGCTCCAGTTGTCGCCCAACCATGCCCCGGCGCTGTCAACCAGGGGTTTTATTCATGCCGCCTCGAATCGCTCGGACGAAGCCCTGACGCACTTCGAGCGCGCGATCGCTTTGAACGGTTCGCTCGGCCACGCCTGGCTTGGCCGCGGGCTGGTCCGGATTCGCCAGGGCCACGCGGAGGCGGGTCGGCAGGATTTGTTGATGGCGGCAGCGTCCCTGCCGCCCCGACAGGGAGGCGCGTCCGCCCCCCAATCGGGTCACGATTGGTCGTTGGCGAGAAGCTACCTGGGCAAAGCCTTCGGCCTGGCCGGCGACTTTGACCGTGCGGAGCGGGAGATGAATCTGGCCAAGCAGTTGGACCCGGCTGACCCAACGCCCTGGCTTTATTCGGCCTTGATTCTCCAGGACCGCAGGCAGATCAACGCCGCCATGGCCGAGATCGAGCGTTCGATCCAACTCAACGATAATCGCCGGATTTTTCGCTCGCGATTGTTGCTGGACCGGGATCGCGCGGTGCGCGGCGCCAATCTCGCCTCGATCTACCGGGACGCCGGCATGGTGGACGTGAGCGTGCGCGAAGCCGCGCGAGCCGTGGCGGATGACTACGGGAATTTCTCCGCTCATCTTTTCCTGGCCAACAGCTACGCGGAGCTTCGGGACCCGCGGCAAATCAACTTGCGGTATGAAACGCCCTGGTTCAACGAATTGCTCCTGGCCAATCTGCTTGCTCCGGTCGGCGGCGGTTCGCTTTCGCAAAATATTTCACAACAGGAATACGCGCGGCTGTTCGAGCGCGACCGTCTCGGAGTCAGCTCGTTCACCGAGTATTCCAGTCGCGGGGACTGGCTCCAGGCCGGTTCGCAGTACGGCAATTTCGGCAACACGGGCTATTCGCTCGACGCCATCCACCTCTCGCAAAATGGCCAGCGGCCGAATGAGGACATCGACCAGACCACGCTCTGGGGCAAATTCAAACAACAGCTCAGCCCGCAAGACGCGCTGCTCATCCAGATGCTGTGGTACGAGAATGAATCCGGCGATGTGCGGCAGTACTACGATCCGGCCGAAGCGCATGGCCGGTTGCGGTTCACGGAAAAGCAGGAACCGACCGTGCTGGTCGGTTATCATCACGAGTGGGCGCCGAGGAGCCATACGCTTCTTCTGGCGGGACACCTGGATGATCAAGTCACGGCGCATGATCCGGAGGCGCGCCTTCTGACGGTGGCGCGGAACGCGGACGGCTCGATTCGCCGCGTGCGAGACTTTGATTTCTCCCAGAGCTACCGCAGCGACTTCACGGCTTACTCCACCGAACTGCAGGACATTTGGGCCACGGCGCCGCAAACCTTGATCGCGGGAGCGCGTTACCAGATCGGCCAGGCGGACACGGTCTCCGAAATCTCTCGTGATCCAACGCTGTTCCCGGCAAATCTGCTGACCCATTCCGTCGTGCAAGCGAACTCAACGGACCTCGAACGCCTCAGCATCTATGCATACGAACATTGGAGGGTTGTGGATCCTCTGCAAGTGAGCGTCGGCCTGAGCTACGATCGGCTGCGGTTTCCGGCTAACATCGACCATCCGCCAATCGCGGATGGGGAAGAGAGCCGAGATCAACTCTCACCGAAAATTGGCTTCAGATGGACTCCGACTCCGGCCACAACCTTGCGGGGCGCCTATACCCGTTCCCTGGGCGGAGTGTATTACGATTCGAGTGTGCGGCTCGAACCTTCGCAACTGGCCGGCTTCCTTCAGAGTTTCCGAAGTGCCATTCCTGAATCCGTCGCGGGCCCGGTCGCGGGTTCAGAGTTTGAGACGGGAGGATTGGCACTGGATCTGAAGTTCCCCACGCGAACGCATGTCAGTCTCGCCGGAGAGATTCTCCGATCGGACGCGGATCGGAGCGTCGGAGTGTTTGATCTGCCTGGATCGAGCGGCATACCGGCCACGACGCGCGAGGGTCTGGCTTTCACAGAAAGAACACTCACGGTGACAGTGAATCAACTGTTCGGCGACGGTTGGGCGATGGGAGCGGCCTATCGGCTCAGTGACGCTGAACTGGAGACCGATTTCCGGGAACTCCCGGTTTCGGCCTTTGCGGCTGCCGACAGCACCATCGCGGCAGACCTCCAACAACTCGTGTTGTTTGCCTTGATGAACCACCCGAGCGGGTGCTTTGCGCGGGCGGAGGCGTTGTGGAACGTGCAGAGCAATCGAGGCTACCTGGTTGACCGCCCTGGCGATGATTTCTGGCAGTTCAACTCGTATGTCGGCTACCGTTTTCTGCGCCGGCGCGCGGAGATTAGAGTCGGCCTGCTCAACCTCACCGACCGGAACTATCGATTGAATCCGCTCAACCTTCACGCGGAGCTGCCGCGAGAACGGACATTGACAGTGAGTCTGAAATTCGACTTTTAGGATGGGATAGGAAGCAACTCCTCCTGTTGGTCTTCTTTCTCTTCGCTGATCACCGGCGCGATGGCCTGGAGTTTGTCGCCTTCAACCAGGTCGATGAGTTTGACGCCCTGGGCGTTGCGGCCGGTTTCACGGATGTCCTTGACGGAGATGCGCACCATCTGCCCGCCGGCGGTGATCAGCATGATTTCGTCCTCCTCCTGCACCGTCAACGCCCCGACGACGTGGCCCGTGCGGTCCGTCGTCTTCATCGTGATGATGCCTTTGCCGCCGCGGGACTGGAGCCGGTACTCCTCGAAATCCGTCCGCTTGCCAATTCCGTTCTCGCCCGCGACCAGCAGTGTGCCGCGAGAAACCACAACGGCCAACGCAACCACCGCGTCGCTCGATTCGAGCGTGATGCCGCGGACTCCCGTCGCGGGCCGGCCCATCGGGCGCACGTCTTCCTCGTGAAAGCGGATGCTTTGCCCCTCGCGCGTGATCAGCACGACCTCATTAGCGCCGTTGGTCAGCTTGACATCAATCAGCGTATCGCCGGATTCAATGCTGATGGCGATGATTCCGCCTTTGCGGACGTTGGCGAATTCAGCGAGGGCGGTTTTCTTGACCGTGCCCTTTTCCGTCGAGAAGAACAGGAACAAGGGTTGTTCCCAGGTGATGTCTTCCTTGTTCGGCCCGGTTTTGGAATTGATCCGGATCAGCGCGGCGATCTTCTCCCCCGTGTGCAGCTCGAGCAAGTTCGCGATGCTCCGCCCCTTCGCTGTCCTTCCCATGTCGGGAATCTCATGGACCCGCTCCACATAGACGCGGCCCGTGTTCGTGAAGAACATCAGAAAGTCGTGGGTACTGGCTGTGAAGAGGTGTTCGATGAAATCCTCGCGGTCGCCCTCGGCGGCCGAGCCTTCGCGCGTAGCCATGCCAATGACCCCTCGGCCGCCGCGCCGTTGGGAGCGATAGGAACTGATGTTCGTGCGCTTGATCAGGCCGTTGTGCGTGATGGTGATGATGACGCCTTCGTTCGCAATGAGGTCTTCGATGGCCATCTCGCCTTCGTCCGGCACCAGTTCCGTCAAGCGCGGCCCGGCATGCTTCTCTTTGATTTGCTTTAGCTCATCCTTGATGATGGCTTTGACGCGCGCTTCTTTAGCCAGAATGTCCGTCAAATCCTCAATTCGGCTAAGGATTTCAGTGTACTCCGTTTTGACCTTGTCGCGTTCGAGGCCGGTGAGTTGATACAGCCGCAGTTCAAGGATGGCGGCGGTTTGGGCCTCGCTGAACGCATAGCGGCCATTGGTGAGGCGGGCTTCGCTGCGGATCAACACGCCGAATCGTTCGACCATGGCGCGGGTGAACTCGAAGGCCAGCAGTTTCACCTTCGCTTCCTCTCGGTTGGCCGAGGTGCGGATGATGCGGATGAATTCGTCCAGGTTGGCCAGCGCGATCAAATAGCCTTCGAGCGTCTCGGCCCGTTCCTCAGCTTTCTTAAGTTCAAATCGCGTCCGCCGCAGCACCACTTCGCGGCGATGCTCGATGTAGCAATTGATCAGTTCCTTGAGATTGAGAATTTTGGGCCGGCCATGGTCGATGGCCAGCATGTTGACCGCGAAATTAGTTTCGAGCTGGGTATATTTGTAAAGGTTGTTGATCACGACCTTGGGGACCCCATCGCGCTTCAACTCGATCACGACCCGCGTGTGCTCGTCGGATTCGTCCCTGACCGCTGTGATGTCCGTGATGATTTTCTCGTTGACCAACTCCGCAATGCGCTCGACCAACGTCTTCCGGTTTACGATGTAGGGGATCTCCGTGATGACGATCTGCTCCCGAGCTCCTTTCAATTGCTCCAGGCCGACCCTGCCGCGCACTTTCAGGCTGCCGCGGCCAGTCTCGAAATACTGTTTGATCGGATCGATCCCGCAGACCATGCCGGCCGTGGGGAAGTCCGGTCCTTTGACGAATTTCATCAACTGCGCCGTTGTGATTTCGGGGTTATCGATCTGCGCGCAAATGCCGTCGATGATCTCGCCGAGGTTGTGGGGCGGGATATTCGTCGCCATGCCGACAGCGATGCCGGTGGCGCCGTTGATAAGGAGGTTCGGGAACGCGGCCGGAAAAACGGTGGGTTCGGTTCGAGTCTCGTCATAATTCGGGACGAAATCGACCGTGTCCTTGTCCATGTCCTCCATCAGGACCGCGCCCAGGTGCGTCATCCGCGCTTCGGTGTACCGCATGGCGGCGGGAGGATCGCCTTCGACGGAGCCGAAATTCCCCTGCCCATCGACCAACGGCTCGCGCATGGCCCAAGGCTGCGCCATGTGGACGAGGGTGGGATAAATCACGGCCTCGCCGTGCGGATGGTAATTGCCGCTGGTGTCGCCGCAAATCTTGGCGCATTTCCGGTGCTGCCGGTTCGGGAACAGGCTCAGGTCGTGCATCGCATACAGGATGCGGCGCTGGGAAGGCTTCAAGCCGTCACGGGCATCGGGCAACGCGCGCGAGATGATGACCGACATCGAATAGTCGAGGAATGAGTTTTTGATCTCATCCGCGACGTTGATCTTGTCGATCTTTTCGTTCGCCGCAAAAAGAGGTGCGTCGCCTCCTTGGGGAATGTTGCTGGGACCGTCGGACTCGGGCATACGGCAAACTAAATATCCAGATTGCGCACGTTCAGCGCATTATCCTCGATGAACTGACGCCGCGGCTCCACTTCGTCCCCCATCAGCTTGGTGAACATTTCCTCGGCTTCGACGCCATCGGTCACATCGATGCGGAGCAGCTTTCGATTGGCCGGATTCATCGTGGTCTCGAACAGCTCTTTGGCGTTCATTTCTCCCAAGCCTTTGAAGCGTTTGATCTGAATTCCTTTTTTGCCGGCTTCCTTGACGCTGGAAAGGATTTCCGCGATGGAAAACAGGGGAGTGACCTGCGCCTTTTCGCCCTCCCCTTCGATCAACTCAAACAGGGGCTTGTCCTGCGCCGAGTAGTGCTCGACACTCAGTCCCTTTCTGGACAATTTGCCGAGAAGTTCCGCAATCGCCTTGCTTTCGTGCAGTTCGACATGGCGCGCCCGGCGGGTGTTGCCATTGCGGGCCTTCTCCTGCAGGGAGGTGTCCGCCTCGACATCGCCGAAGAGTTTGAGGTCGGGATTCTCGTTGCCGAATTTTTCCAATTCCACCTCGGTGTGGAAATAATGCACGAACTCGTCGTTGCCATCGCGAACCTTAACCAGATGGCGCGGCAACTCCTGAGTCCGCGTGTGCCGGTGTTCGAGATAATCGCCGAATTCGCCGCCGTGGCGCCGCAACGCCCTGGCGTATTTGTCGAGCGACGCGAGCAATTCGAGAATTTCACCAAGCTGTTTTTGGGTCAGCTCCTTTCCATCCGCCAGATTGCGCAAACGAACGTCCTCCGTGCCGAGTTGGATCAAAATCTTGTTCATCTGAACGTCATCCTCGACGTACTCGACGCGCTTCTTTCGCGTCACCTGGTAAAGCGGCGGCTGGGCAATATACACGTAGCCTCGTTTGACCAGTTCCGGCATCTGGCGATAGAAAAAAGTCAGGAGCAGCGTCCGGATGTGCGAACCATCCACGTCGGCGTCCGTCATGATGATGATCTTGTGGTAGCGCAGCTTCTCGAGATTGAAAGCGCCTTCGCCTTCGCCCGTGCCGATCCCGGTGCCGATGGCCGTGATCATCGTTTGGATTTCGGTGTTCTGAAGGACTTTGTCGAGCCGGGCCTTTTCGACATTGATGAGTTTGCCGCGGATCGGAAGGATCGCCTGAAAACGCCGGTCGCGCCCTTGTTTGGCCGACCCACCGGCGGAGTCACCTTCGACAATAAATAACTCGGTGTTCGCCGGATCGCGGTCCGAGCAATCTGCCAGTTTGCCGGGCAACCCTCCGCCCGTTAACGCGCTTTTCCGGACGGTTTCGCGAGCCTTGCGCGCCGCTTCACGCGCCCGGGCCGCCAGCAGCGCTTTATCGACAATCTTCTTGGCGACGGACGGACTCGCGTCGAAATAGCTCATCAACCCTTCGTACACGACCGAAGACACGATGCCGTCGATCTCCGTGTTGACGAGTTTGACCTTGGTTTGCGATTCAAAACGCGGATTGGGCAGCTTGACGCTCAGGACGCAAACCAATCCTTCGCGCACATCATCGCCGGAGATGGCCGGGTCTTTCTCTTTCAAAAGGTTGTTTCCCTTCGCGTACTGGTTGATCGCTCGAGTCAGAGCGGTCCGGAAACCGGTGAGATGCGTTCCTCCGTCGGAGTTTGCAATCGAGTTCGCGAAGCAAAGAATCTGATCGTTGTAGCTGTCGTTATACTGGAGGACACAATCGACAAACACTTCCTCCTTCTGCCGGCTCAGAACAATCGGCTTAGCGTGGATGACCTGCTTGTTCTTGCCGAGTTGTTTGACGAATTCCTCTATGCCCTCCTTGTAGAAAAAGTGCTCGCTCTTGTTCTCGATGCGTTCGTCCGTGAGGAAGATCTCCACGCCAGGGTTCAGGAACGCGAGTTCACGCAACCGGTTGGCCAGGATTTCGAACTTAAACTCCGTCGTGATCGTGAAGATCGTGGAGTCGGGCTTGAAGGTGATCAAAGTTCCCGTGTGCTTGGATTTCCCGATCACCTCCAGCTTTCGTATCGTAATGCCGCGCGCGAACTCCATGTAATAAACCTTGCCGTCCCGCGAGACCTCGACCTTGAACCAGTCGGAAAGCGCATTGACGCACTTCGCGCCAACTCCATGCAAGCCACCCGAATATTTGTAAGCGCCCTGGCCGAATTTGCCGCCCGCGTGCAGGTTTGTGAGCACGAGTTCCACGGCGGGTATTTGAAACTTGGGGTGGATGTCCACCGGAATTCCACGACCGTCGTCGCGGATGGAGCAGGACCCGTCCACATGGACGTTGACCTCGATGCGATTGCAGAATCCAGCCAGGTGTTCGTCAATCGAGTTGTCCAGAACCTCAAAGACGCAATGGTGCAACCCGCGCTCATCCGGGTCGCCGATGTACATGCCGGGACGCTTTCGGACCGCTTCAAGGCCCTCTAGCTTGTCGATTTTCGAGGCATCGTATTTCTCAGATTCCATCGCGACCACAGACATATTCCTAGGAAATTACCACTTCTCCGACGGCTTCGCCCGATGCGTTTCCAGGCGTCGGAATGATTCAAAATCCAGGTGATTCAAAGACTAAGAAAACCGTGCTCCCAACACAATGATATTCTCATATTTCTTGGCGGGAAAAACACTACCTATTGTGGAGATGTTGCCTCTTCACCACAGCCTATTGTGGAGACCAAAAGAGCCCGTGCGGGGCCCTGGCGCTTCGCATAAGGGAAAATGCAGCCTTGAGGGACAAAAACGCCTACTTCGGGGTCAAAACCACGAACCAAGCCGTTTGATTAGGGACATCCCCGCCGATGACCAGGCATTGGGGGATCGCCTGGTTGATTGTCCTAACAAGCTTCTCTTCGCCGAACAGTTTGACTTCGGTCATGGGTTTACCCTTGTCACTTACTTCGATATCACACTTATCGCTAAGTTTGACCCTTGTGCCTGGCTTCGGCTTGAGCGGAACAACGAAAGTAACGTTGGTCACTTGATAGTAATGGGCCCATCGGAAGATTTTCTGAAGTCCAGCTACCAATTCCGGATCCACCTTTTTCAATTTGGGGTCATCAGGTTTCTCCTTGTCCGTTCCCCAAATCAGTTGAGCCTCGAATTTTCGGTCTCCACCTTTGGGTTCGGCGCTTTCGATTCCGAGTGTGAAAACCAGCCCCAGGAACAACGGCACGAAGAAGAGGTCGGCTCTCATCGGCGGCATTTGCGCGTTACGTCGGCGTTGTTAACCACTAGTTGGAGCCGCTGTCAATCCACACCACAGTCATACCCGCGGCTTGAGAATGAAACGAAATCGCATTGGCTTCTTCGACGGGTGTATCAATCTCGTGAAAATAGCCGGCAATGGCACTTGACGGAGAGAGTGGCTTGACCATGAGGAGAAGGAAAACAACCAACACCGTGACTCCCGCAAGCGGCACCGCCAGCCGCATCCACCATCGGGCTGAAACCGGCGCAGGCTCGCGATTTGACTCCGCCTCCAGCCGGGTGATTTCTCGCTGGATTTTGGACCAGTAAAACTCCCGCGTTTCGGGCAGCTCGGCCGGCAACTCATTTCCGGCGAGCAAGGTTTTTGTGTCGCGCAGGTGCTGGCAAACCGCTTGAGCTTCCGTGTCGCTCGCAAGCCAGGCGTTCACTTGCCGAGCTTGCTCGGCCGTCAACTCGCCATCCAGGCAGGCTTGTAATTTCAGGAGGTTTTCTGTGTTCATTATCGTAACTCTTCCCGTTTCAACCCGGCGAGCAAAGCCGCCATCTTTCGTCGCGCGTAAAACAGCCGGGACATCACCGTCCCGATCGAGCATTCCATGCGTTTGGCGATCTCTTTATATTCCAACTCTTCAAATTCGTGCAAGACCAGCACGGTCCTGTGTTGGTAGGACAACTGGCCGAGCGCCCGGTCGATTCTCTGCCGAAGTTCGACGCGCTCCAGTTTCTCCGTCGGGTTCGGATTCACGATCGGCATTTGCCGCTCGACGCCGCCCAGTTCCTCATCCAGTTGCTCGATGGACTCCGCGCGAACTCGTTTCTGCTTCCGCAACTGGTCCAGGCAGAGGTTGATGACGATCCGCGTAATCCAGGTCACGAAGCTTGCTTCGCCCTGGAACTGCTTCAGCCTCTGCCAGCCCTTCACCCACGCTTCCTGAGAAAGATCAATGGCCTCATCCTCGTTCCGCATCATGCTGTAAGCCCGGGCATAAACTTTGTCCCGGTGCCGCGCGACCAACTCTTCAAAGGCGTCCATCCGGCCCCGCTTGGCCGCCGCGACTAACCCTGCGTCCTCCATTTCAGAACATGCGACGCGTTTTGTCATTGGAATGGACGCCCCCGCTGGGAAGCATATTCAGCACAAATCACAGTTTCCCCTTCGTGCTCGGAATTGCGTTCGCGATCCGAGGATCTCGCTGGCAGGCCGCGTCCACCGCCTTTGCAAAGGCTTTGAACAACGCTTCTACGATATGGTGAGGCTCATCGCCGTAAAGCAGTTCCAGGTGCAGATTGCAGCGCGCTTCGATCGTGAAAGCCTGGAAAAACTCCCGCGCCAGTCCGAAGCGAAACGCGGAAGACATATCCTGCCGCTTGTCCGCTGGGGAGATCCTCCTCTGCGCCTGGGCCGCCATTCCCCGCCAGACCAGATACGGGCGCCCGCTGAAATCGATCACGCACCGCGCCAGGCATTCGTCCATCGGAACGTAAGCTTCTCCGTTGAACGGATTCTTCGGGTGAAATCCGGCTCCGTAACGACGCAGACCTTTTTTATCGCCAAGCGCCTGACTGAACGCCTGGCCCAAAGCCAGCCCGCAATCTTCGACCGTGTGGTGCGCGTCCACATCCAGATCCCCGCGGCAGCGCAAGGAGAGATCCACCACCGCATGCTTGGCGAAAAGCGTCAGCATGTGATCGAAAAAACCCACCCCCGTCTTGATCCGGCCCGCCCCGGAACCATCGATCCGCAACTTGAGAACGATGTCCGTCTCCTTCGTCACTCGTTTGATTTCGGCCTGGCGGACTTTCATGAACAACCAACACGAAACATGAAACTCGAAACTGATTACTGATTCAACCGGGCCAGGTAACGCTCGGCATCGATCGCCGCGCCGCAGCCCGTGCCCGCTGCCGTCACGGCCTGGCGGTACACGTGGTCCGCGCAATCCCCCGCGACGAACACACCCGGAACATTGGTCTCCGTCCCGCGCTTCGTAATCAGATAGCCGTTTTCGTCCATGTCGAGAACGCCTTTGTAAATCTGCGTGTTGGGCACGTGCCCGATGGCCACGAAAACCCCGGCGCAGTCCAGCGTGCTCTCCCCGTTTGTCTTAAGATTCTTCAAACGCACGCCGGTTACCTTGTCGAGCTTCACGTCGAAGACCTCAGTGATGACGGAATCCCACACCGGTTTGATGTTTGCGTTCGACAGCGTGCGTTCCGCCATGATTTTCGAGGCGCGCAATTGGTCTCGTCGGTGAACCAGATACACGACCGACGCGAACCGCGTCAGATAAGTCGCTTCTTCGCACGCCGAGTCGCCGCCCCCCACGACCACCAAAGGTTGATTCCGAAACACCGGCAGCGCGCCGTCGCACGTCGCGCAGTAAGTGACGCCCTTTTTCTCCAGGAGCGACTCGCTTTCCAATCCCAGGTGACGGTGGCTGGCGCCACTGGCGATGATGAGCGTCTGCGCGTCGAGCGCTTCGCCATCCACGGTCAACTTGAACGGGCGGCGCGAAAGATCGACGGCTTCCACCGTTCCGAATTGCACCCGCGCTCCAAACCGTTCCGCCTGCTTTTGCATCCTCGTCATCAGCTCATACCCGTCGATGCCTTCGGGGAATCCGGGATAGTTTTCCACGATGCTGGTGGTCGTGAGTAATCCCCCGGGCATGACGCCGGTAAAAACGAGCGGGCTGAGGTTGGCTCGCGCCGTGTAAAGCGCCGCGGTCAAGCCTGCGCAACCGGTTCCAACGATAACCACTTTTTCCATAAAGAAATCTGAACGTAGAGTTCCACGATGATCTTGGCAAGCGCGGGCTGGGGTTTTCCAGCAATTCCCTTTATGGACTGCTTCCCACGAAGGCGAACGTTTCCAGGGTAGGGCGAGTCCGTCCCGGCGAGCCGTGTCCGACGTCGCGGGAACACGTTGGAGGCGGCTCGCTGGGGACAGGCTCGCCCTACCGAAGTCAAACTGAGAATTGCAGGGAAGTTCTCCACGGATCACACGGATGGGAAGCTGGAGTGAATCGCGCCGTGACCTCTCCAATCCGTGCTCTCCGTGTCATCCGTGGTCAAAGCGAATTCCCTCAGCTTAAGCGATATTCTAGAAAGTCGAAGAGGGCTTGCCTTTTTTGGATGGCGTGAGAGAAAGTCCCCGCATGACCTCAAAACATTGCTTTCACAAACTCCTTGTCACTCTCATTGGCTTTGGCGCGCCTCTCTCCCTCCAGGCCGCGGAACTCCAGGGTCTCGGCTACAAAGACACGCCCATGATTCCCGGCACGCAATGGCACGTCCATGACGGCGATCGCCCGCAGCCACGCATCGTCGCGCCGGCTGCAACCTTCAGCCACCTGGCGCCCGCGCCCTCGGACGCGGTGATCTTGTTCGATGGGAAAGACCTCTCAAAGTGGGAACTCCTGGGCGGAAAAGAACCGAAATGGAAAGTCGAGAACGGTTACATGGAAGTCGTCGGCGGCACGGGCAGCATTCAGACCAAAGGCAAGTTCGCCGATTTCCAGTTGCACCTGGAATTCGCCACGCCGTCCGTCGTCAAAGGCAACGGCCAGGGGCGCGGGAACAGCGGCGTCCTCATCAACGGCATGTACGAAATCCAGGTCCTCGATTCCTACGGCAACAAAACGTATCCCGACGGCCAATGCGGAGCGCTTTACAGTTGGACACCCCCGCTGGTCAACGCCAGCAAACCGCCCGGCGAGTGGCAGAGCTACGAAATCATCTTCGAGTCGCCGCGCTGGGACGAGAGCGGCAAGTTGATCAAGAAAGCCAACGTCACCGTGATCCACAACGGCCTCGTCTTGCACCACAAGCGCGAATTCCTGGGCCACTCGCCTCACCGCGAGAACGGCACTTACAACAAGAAGCAAGCGCCGGAAATGTTCATCCAGTTGCAGGATCACGGCAATCCGATGCGCTTCCGGAATATCTGGCTGCGCTCCCTCGGCGAATACGACAAACCGTAGGGCGCTCGGTAGGGCGGCGCTGACGCGCCGCCGCGCCTGGGTGTGGCCAACCGAAGTCTTGGCCCTTGCCATCAGCACTCGCGCCAGCGTGCGCATCTCACTTTTCTGCACGGCTGTGAAATCGGTTGGTTCGCCCTCACCCATATACCCTCTCCCGCTGGGAGAGGGAAAACGATGGGTTTGTGCGGGCACGGACGACGAGATTTCCTCTCCCAGCGGGAGAGGATTAAGGTGAGGGAGAATCTCCGGCACTCCTCGACGGGTTCGTTTCGAGTGAGTCGTGCAGGAAATGAGATGCGACCGCTCCCACCAACCTCACGAATTCCCTCGCTTTCTGGACTGCGAATTGCTGTTTGTTGAGCGAATGAGCGGATTTCTTTTGCGTGGCCACAAGCAGCTCGGACTTCTCCCGGCCTTTTTCGCCTGCGCGATTCTGGGCACAACCGGGAACGCTTTGGCCGAGGTCAGGCTAATCACCCCATCCGGCTCTCGGCCTGCGGTCCCTTTCCTTGTGTGCGTGGAGGTGCGCGACAACACCGGCGCGCGGGATTGGAATCTCTGGGACGCCGAAGCTCTCCTCACAGCGGATCAACCCGGCATCAGTCTTTCCCCAAGCCGCGTGGCGGTGCGAAACGGCCTGGGCACCGCCTTGCTCACCATTGGTGGAAACACAGATTTCACTTTGACGGCGACCGTGAACGGCGAGCGCGCCACCCGGACCGTCCGCAATCTCACCGGCCAGCCATCCGTCTCTGTCCAGGGCACGCTGCCGGGCGCCAGCACTACCTGGAGCGGGATCGTTTCGGTCACGGGCAACGTCACCGTCCCGTCCGGACACACCCTGACGATTCAGCCGAACACGCTCGTGTTGATCAACGGCGTGGCTTCCGGCACGACCGGCTTCAGCCTCACCGTCAACGGCTCGGTTCAATCGCTCGGCACTGAACTCGGTCCCGTGGTCATCACGTGTTCGGACGCCAATCTGAATTGGGGGCAAATCCGGCATGCCGATTCCCAGCCATCCACCTATCAACACACCTTCATCAGCAAGGCGGGCCGCGCCCCGGGCGAAGGCCACACTGGCACCGGTCCAGCCTTTCGCCTTAACAATGCCACGCTCACCTTCGATGGCTGCGTCATTTCCGACCTCACGGCAGGCGGCGCCACTATCGGGAAAATCATGATGGCGGACGCCTCGACCCTGACGTTCCGCGATTGCGTCCTGACGCGGGCGCGCATGGGACCCGAAATCGCCGGCACAGGTTTGGTCTGCACGAACAGTTACTTGCTGGAAATGACCGGGCCGGACGACGCCGACGGCATTTATCTTCACACTGCCGCCGGACGCCCGCTCACGCTCTCCCGCTGCGTCATCGCGTCCGGCGCCGACGATGCCATCGATACGCTCGATTCAACCGTCACGGTCGAGAATTGTCTCATTCGCGATTGGCCGAACGCGAACGAGGACGCCAAAGGCGTCAGCGTCTTCAACGGCGAAGTCCTGCTCCGGCGTTGTCTCATTGCCAATTGCTTCGCGGGCGTGTCGGCCAAGAGCAGTGGGCCGCTGGCAGTCGTGCGCATCGATCACTGCACCATTGCCGGAATCGATCACGGCGTCGCCGCGGCGACCAAGTCCAACGCCTCCGCCGGCAACATCAACATTTACCTGACCAACTCCATTGTCCGCTCGGTCGATGCTCTGCGCTCGGACTTCGGCCCAGAAAAATTCGTTTCCGTGACTTACAACGCGCTTTCCGAAGTCTGGCCCGGAACGGGAAACACCACGGCCGATCCGTTGTTCGTCGATGCCGCGGCAGGCGATTACCGGTTGTTGCCGAACTCGCCGTGCCTCAACGCGGGCGCCCCGGCCGCTCCACCCGATCCCGACGGGAGTCGGACTGACATCGGGTATTTCGCCGGTTCAGCGCCGCCGCGCGAGCTGTCGGTCCGCATCACCTCTCCTGCGTCCGGCGCGGTTTTCGCCGGCCCGACCAACATCACGATCACTGCCACCGCGGACGCGCTCTCCGGAACCGTGACGCGCGTGGAATTTTTTCAGAGCAGCACGAAATTGGGCGAAGACCTGGCCGCGCCTTACTCCTTTCTCTGGAGCAACGTTCGCGAGGGTAAATACACGTTGCGCGCCGTGGCCACTCAGTCGGCGAGCCTCATAGCCACCTCAGCGCCGGTGAACGTTGTCGTCACCTCGGACGAGGGGTCGTCCACGAACATCCTGGTCGCGGCGGGCAGTGATTGGAAGTACCTCGATACGGGCGCCGATCTGGGTGCGGCCTGGAGACAACCGACTTTCGACGATAGTTCGTGGAATTCGGGCAAAGCCCAACTCGGCTACGGTGACGGCGACGAGGTCACCGTCGTTGGCTTTGGACCCAACGCGAACAACCGTTACATCACGACCTATTTCCGCCGCGCTTTCTCGGCCACAGATCTGTCGTCGATCACGCGGCTGACCGTCCGCCTGCTGCGCGATGATGGCGGAGTCGTTTATCTGAACGGGACCGAAGTGTTTCGCAGCAATATGCCGGCGGGCGCCATTACCGCGGCTACTCGCTCGTCCGCCAACGCCGAACCTGCCGACAAGACCACCAACTTCTTCAGTCAGGACATCGACCGATCTCTGCTCGTGGCGGGACCCAATCTCCTCGCGGTGGAGATTCACCAGGCCAATCCCACCAGCTCGGACCTGAGCTTCGATCTGGAACTCAACGCGGTGCGTTCCGTGCCTCCGAATGCCCGCCCGCTCATCGAGATCAGCAGTCCGGCCAACAACAGCGCCTTTAACGAGCCCGCCACGATTGCGCTGGCGGCGGACGCCTCGGATCCTGACGGCGGCGTGGCCAGTGTTTCCTTTTACGCCAACGGCTCGAAGATTGGCGAAGCCTTCAGCAGTCCCTTCGCCTATTCCTGGAATAACATCACTGCGGGCGCCTACACGCTCACCGCCGTCGCGACGGACGCGCTCGGACTGTCCGCCACGTCCAGCGCCGTCAATATCACGGTCAGCGCCAAGGACGCGCCGCTGGCCATCACCACGCAATCGCCACCGCCCGGCATCGTCACGAGTCTGACGGAAATCACCGTCACGTTTGCCAAAGATGTCCTCGGCGTGGACGCAGCCGATCTTTTGATCAATGGCGCGCCCGCCAAGGCGGTCGCGGGTTCTGGCAGCCGATACACGTTCACCTTCCAGCAACCCGAACCCGGCACTGTGGCCGTTCGCTGGGCGGCAGCGCACGGCATTCGCGATCTGCAGGGCAATGCCTTCGGCGGCGGCGGTTGGAATTATGTGCTCGATCCCGCGCAACTCGGCGTCGCGATCAACGAAATCATGTACCACCCCGCCTCGGAGAATCCGCGTGAGGAATTTATCGAGCTGTTCAATCGCGGCCCGTCCGCCGTGAATTTGCGGGGCTGGCGTTTGAGCGACGGCGTGGAGTTTACTTTTCCAAACCTCACGCTGCCATCCGGCGGTTACCTGGTCGTCGCGGCTGACCTCGCCACGTTCAAAACCAAGTACCCCTCCGTCACAAATGTCGTGGGCAATTGGACCGGCCTCCTCAGCAACAGCCGCGAAGACATCGACCTCGACGATGCCCAGGGCCGTCGCGCGGACAGCGTGCGCTACGCGGACGAAGGCGATTGGGCGGCGCGCCGGCGCGGACCGCTCGATCGCGGGCATCGCGGCTGGGTCTGGTTCGCCGAGCACGACGGCCTGGGAAAATCCCTCGAACTCATCAACCCGAACGTCTCCAACAATTCCGGCCAGAACTGGGCTTCGAGCCGTGTCCCCGAGGGAACGCCAGGAAAAGCCAACTCGGTTCTCGCGTCCAGAACGCCCCCTTTGATCCGCAACGTCGCGCACTTCCCAATCGTGCCAAAGTCCACGGAGCCGATTCTGGTGACCGCGGAAGTGAGCGGCGAGTCCAGGCCAGCCTCGGTTGCGCTGCATTACCGCGTGGACCGCGCGACCCCGCCGCCTTTTGCCGCCGTTCTCATGCGCGACGACGGCCAGAACGGCGATGCTTCGCCTCGTGACGGGATCTTCAGCGTAGTCTTGCCGCCTCAGACGAATAGCGCCGTCGTAGAATTCTACGTCGAGGCCGGGGATTCGCCGGACAATGTCCGCACCTGGCCTGCCCCGGCCATCGCGGCGGCTGATGGCGCAGGCCCATCCGGTCAAGTCGCCAACGCGCTTCTTCAAGTCGATGACGCCGTCTATTCCGGCAGCCAGCCGCTCTACAAACTCATCATGACTGAAGCCGAACGTGCGGAGCTCGCGGTCATCCCTTCGCAGAGCAACGCCGAAGGTCCAAACTCACAGATGAACTGCACGTTCATCAGTTTCGACGGCACGGAGACGAACCTCCGCTACCTCACGGGCGTTCGCAATCGCGGCCACGGCAGCCGCACGGCGAATCCGCCGAATTATCGCGTCAACTTCCGCACCGACGATCCGTGGAAAGCCGTGACCGCGATCAATCTGAATACCCGCCAGGTTCACATGCAGAATTTCGGAAGCTGGCTGGCGATCAAATCCGGCGCGGCCGGGACTTACTCGCGCGCCGTCCAGGTGCGCGTGAACAACGCCAACCGCGCCACGCCCGGCGCCCCAATGTTCGGCTCTTACGCCGCGAACGAAGTCTATAGCGCGGACTGGGCCGACCGTCACTTCCCGTCCGATAGCGGCGGCAATCTCTACCGGATCGTCCGGGATATTCGCCCGCCCAACTTCGACTATCGCGGCGCCGTCAAAAACTCCTACACGAACACCTACTTCAAGGAGACCAACGTCACCGAGGACGATTGGCGCGACCTGATTGGCATGCTCCAGATCATGGGCGAGAACAGCAGCGCCCTATTCACCACCGAGAACGTCCGCAAAGTCGTCAACGTGGACCAATGGCTGACGCATCTCGCGGTCATGAACCTCATGGCCAACGGCGAGTCCGGCCTGAACACCGGGAACAACGACGATTATTTCCTCTATCGCGGCGAGTCGGACCCGCGATTCATCCTGTTGTTTCATGATCTCGATCAGATTCTCGGCCAGCCCGGATCGCTCGCGCAAAACGTCGAAATCTTTCGCGGCACCTGCTGCCCGATCTCCGGTGACACCGAAGGTTCGTGGCGGGCGATGACACGATTCCTGCGCTCGTCGGACTTCGGGCCGCTTTACCTGGCCACGCTGCAGCGCCTCCTGGACACGACCTTTTCCAAACCACAGTTCGACACGCTCATCGATCAAGTGCTCGGCAGCTACGTGCCTCAAGCCACGATCAGCAGCGTGAAAACGTGGATGGACGGGCGCCGCAATTATGTGCAGTCGCAGCTCCCCGCCCGCACCACGAGAAGCGTCCCGTTGGCGAATGTTTCCGGCGCGCCGCGCTCTCCTACGCCCCGAACCTCCGCCACACTTGACGTCGGCGGCGCCGGCATCACTCATTACCGCTTCAGCTTGAATGGGGGCGCCTTCGGCGCGGAATTGTTGGTCGATACGCCGATTGCGCTTTCCAATCTGGCCAACGGCACGAACACCGTCGCCGTCATTGGCCGGAACGCCGCCAGCGTGTACCAGGATGCAAACAACGCCACTCGTGTTTCCTGGGTCGTGAACACCGCCTGGCTGGGCGTCCGGCTCAATGAAATCATCGCCAGCCGCACCGGCGCCTTGCGCGACCAGGTCGAGTTGCTCAACGAAGGCGCCGCGACCGTGAATCTTGCCGGCCTGCGCCTCACGGACGATCTCAGGAAGCCGAACGCTTTTACGTTCGGTCCCGCCACGCTCGCTCGGGGCGCTTTTCTGGTTTTGGATTCGGCGCAACTCGGATTCTCGCTCGATGCCGCGGGCGACGGCGTTTATCTCCTCAACAGCGTCGCCGCCGGCGGAGCGTTGCTCGATTTCGTGGAGTTCGGCGCGCAGATGGCCGATCTCTCCCTCGGACGCGTCGGCGAGGGCGGTGATTGGCAACTGACGCAGCCAACTTTCGGATCGGCCAACGTGATCCAGCCCGTGGGCGATCTCCGGCAAATCCGCATCAACGAGTGGCTCGCCTCCGGCATCAGCCCGTATCCGGACGACTTCGTCGAACTCTACAATCCGGAATCGCGGCCCGTCGCCCTCGGCGGATGTTCCTTGACGGACCAACCCATCGGCGCGCCGGCACGCCGCCGCATCGCTCCTCTGAGTTTTATTCCCGCGAAAGGTTTCGCACTCTTTGTCTCAGGCAATGGCAATCGAGCGAACGAATTCAACTTCGGCCTCGATCCGGACCAGGGCGAGATTGCGCTGTTCGCGCCGGACCAATCCTTGATCGATTCCGTCGTTTATGGCCCGCAACGGACCGGCGTCTCGACCGGCCGCTGTCCGGACGGCGATGCGGCGCTGAAGGCGCTCGACGCGCCGACTCCGGGCGGCCCGAATCAATGCCCGTTCGAGGCGTCCCCTCCGCAGTCGATCACGCTGGTTCCCTACAATCACGTCTGGAAGTTTGAGGCGTCGGGCACGGACCTGGGCACCGCGTGGTTCAATCCCGGTTTCGACGCCGCCGCCTGGAACTCCGGACCAGGCTTGCTCGGCGTCAAAACCAATCCTTTGCCCGAACCGATCCGGACGGTGCTCCCGACCGCGCGCTACGCCACTTACTATTTTCGGGCGCAGTTCAACGTCGATCCCGCGCTCGCGCCCAGCAGCGTCCAGGTCTCCCACTTGGTTGATGACGGCGCGGCGTTTTATCTGAACGGACGCGAAGTGGCGCGCTACAATCTCGCGGCCGGCGCCACGTACGAGTCTTTCGCCGCCGCCAATCTGGGGGACGCCGCCTTGCGCACCTTCACCCTGCCTGCGGACCAGTTGCGCCCCGGCGCAAACTTCCTCGCCGTCGAAGTCCACCAGATCAACGCCACCAGCAGCGCCGTCGTTTTTGGACTCAAGATCGACGCGCTAATGACGGCCAACACCGCCGCCCAGTCCGGCGTTCTGATCAACGAAGTGCTCGCGAACAATGCCACGTTCGCCGAACCCGACGGCAGCCGCCCGGATTGGGTCGAACTCTACAATCCTTCTGCGACCGCCGTCGATCTTGCGGGCTTGAGCTTGACCGACAACGCCGCGAACCCGCGGCGCTGGTCGTTCCCTGGCGGTTCAATCATCCCGGCGAAAGGCTTTCTCAAAGTTCGCTTCGACGCAGCCACGGCCGCGGCACCGGCCAACACCGGATTCGGCCTCAACGCCGGAGGCGGCGCGGTCTTCTTGTTTGGTCGCCCAGCCGAAGGCGGCAGCCTGCAAAGCTCAGTGACCTACGGGTTGCAGCCTGCGGATTGGTCGATCGGCCGCGTGCCCGACGGCACAACGAACTGGACGCTCACGGTTCCGACCGTCGGCGCCGCGAACCGCGCCGCCACTCTGGGAAATCCGCGGTTGCTCAAAATCAACGAATGGATGGCTGACGCGAAGGCCGGCGTCCGGTGGGGCGAGGCTCCCGCCGAGCCGGGCGATTGGTTTGAGATCTTCAACCCAAATCCCGAACCGGTGGACCTGAGCGGTTTTTGGCTCTCCGACAACCTCGCCGACCCAATGAAACATCTGCTGCCGCCGCTCTCGTTCATCGGCATCGGCCTGCATGGCTTTCAGAAGTTCGTCGCTGACGAGCAGCCGGAAGCGGGCGCCAACCACGTGAACTTCAAACTGAGCGCTTCCGGCGAATCGCTCGCGCTCTCCACCGCGAACGGCGGGTTGATCGACGGCCTCAGCTTCGGCCCGCAGCTCCCGGATGTCTCCGAAGGCCGATTCCCCGATGGCGCCGCAAGCCTCGTGAGCTTCGCCGCCACCCCCACGCCAGGGAGCGGGAATTACTTGCCGCTCGGTAACGTTGTCATCAACGAACTGCTCAGCCACAGCGATCCGCCGCTCATGGACGCCGTCGAGCTTTTCAATGCCAGCGCGTCCGCCGTCGATCTCAGCGGCTGGTTCCTGAGCGACTCCGCGTCCAACCTCCGCAAGTTTCAGATTCCGGCCGGCGCCGTGATCGCGCCGGGCGGCTTCGCGGTGTTTTACGAAGACCAATTCAACCGCGCCGGCGGCGCCGGCGAACCGTTCTCGTTCAGCTCCGCGAAAGGCGATGAGGTCTTTCTGTCGCAGGCGGTCAATGGCACGCTCACGGGCTATCGTGCTTCGGCGGCGTTCGGCCCGGCGGAGAATGGCGTTTCCTTTGGGCGATTCCAGACCAGACTAGGCTCTCATTTCGTGCCGTTGGCGCAACGCACTTTCGGAAAGGACAACCCGGCCACCACCAACGAATTCAAACTCGGCGCCGGCGCAGCCAATTCGTCCGCGAAAGTCGGCCCTGTCGTCTTCAGTGAAATCATGTATCATCCCGCCAAAACCAACGCCGCGCTGGAATTTGTCGAATTGCACAATTTCAGCGCCGTCGCTGTGCCGCTTTATGATCCGGCCAATCCCGCCCACACCTGGCGGCTGCGCAAAGGAGTTGATTTCGATTTCCCGCTCGATGCCAGCATTCCCGCCGGCGGTTTCCTCGTGGTCGTAAGTTTTGATCCGCGTTCCGACACCGTCGCGGTCTCGGAATTCCAGAAGGCCTACGGAACCGGCGCGGCGTTGATCGGACCTTTCAGCGGCAAGCTCAACCGGGCCGGCGATACCCTCGAACTTCAAAAGCCGGATGCGCCGCAGACGTTGCCCGGCCCGGACTTCGGTTTGATCCCTTACGTCACCGTGGAACGAATCGACTACAGCGACGCTTCTCCGTGGCCCGCCTCAGCCGATAGCAGCGGTCATTCGTTGCACCGGCGCAGCGCCACCCTCTACGGTAACGATCCCGCGAACTGGACCGCCGCGCCGCCCAATCCTGGCGCAGGCTTCGCCGCTCCGGGCGATTCCGACCACGACGGCTTGCCGAACGATTGGGAAATCGCCCACGGCCTCAATCCCAACGATCCTTCCGACGCCGCCGCCGATTCCGATGCCGACGGCCTGAGCAACGCGCAGGAGTACCTGGCCGGCACCAATCCCCGCGACGCCGCCAGCGTCCTCAAGACCGGTGTGCGCGCCGATGCCAGCGGCGGCCTGACTCTCGAATTCACGGCCGCCGCGAACCGGGCCTACGCCATCGAACTTCGCAATTCCCTGACAACTGGCGCCTGGCAAAAACTCGCCGACATCCCCCCGGCGCCGTCCGACCGCGTGATGAGAATCCCGATCCGCCCCACCGCCTCATCCTCCTTCTTCCGCGCCGTCTTGATTCCGTAGCGGAACCATGCGGTCTGAGATGGAGAGCGCAAGCGCCCTCGCGTGCATCGAGCTTTGAACCTTTTAACTTTGAACCCGAAACGCATTGCCCATTTAACTTACTATTAACCTCCTTTTTTGTGAAACTATTTCGTGCACAAGCCCCAAGGCAACGATATTTTTCCAGCATGCCGCCTTAAAAGGCGGCGATTAGGTCGTCCAATCAACGTTCGGCAAATCCAACAATCGCGCGCTCGACAATGCCGACGCAACAGTTAGGCTAAGGTCATGGATAC
>VHCZ01000033.1 GCA_016871535.1 Verrucomicrobiota bacterium | reverse complement strand
ACCGCATGATTCCGCCAACCGGCCTATCGCACGCTCCAGCATCCGCGACACTGCTCAGCGATCTGGCTCGCGAACGCTTCCTCGCGGTGGAAGGAAATCCGACCTATCTGTGCGCATGGCCTCGCGGCGTCCTGGAAGCGCTGCCGATAGGCTGATTGTGGAAACAACTTTCTCGCAAAGGCCAGAGCGACAGGCGCATCACGGGATGCTCCAGATCCTTCGATTCAACTCGCCGACTTACCTGGCGGCGGTGATCGCCGCCGTGATGACTCTGGCCGCCGTGGCAGTGTTTCCAGCTTCGCGCGCGGCCTGGTTGAACGCAGCTACAGGGGCACAGCTCGAAGTAGTCAAGGAGTTCGGGTCACTCCGTTTGTCAAAGTTTTCGTTTTCACCAAGGCCGCTCGTCGGGTCGTCGAACCCTTCAAGCCGCCGTCTGCTCCCCTTCATCCTGCAAGTAGGTTTTGCCTTTGTAAAACCCGGCCACACCACGACGAACAGGATTGAGGTCACCGCCATCACTTTGACGAAGAAGAAGAAATAGCCGGCGCCGCTGAGTTTCACGGTGCCGTCGGGATTTTGAATGAAGCAATTGACGGCGGCCGTGAAGAAGCTACTGAACCTTGAAACGGCTCAACCGCTCTTTCCAAGCTGAACAGTCACGCTAAGCCTCGCCGAGTCACTTAATTCCCCCCATCAACTTCTTGATCGGTTTCACTAAAAACAAAAGGATGAGCCCGCTAACGATTGCCACGCCCGCTACAGCACCGAATAGCTGCGGCAGCGGCAGCCGGTCAAAGTAACCTGCGATCGTGCCGCCAAGCTTGTTGCCAAATGCATTGGTAAGAAACCAAAAGCCCATAATGCTTCCAACCAACCTCATAGGCGCCAGCTTTGTGACCATGCTAAGGCCGACGGGGCTCAGACACAGTTCACCGAGTGTGTGCAACAGATAGGCACCAACCAGCCACATCGGGCTGACGCGAATGCCTTCTCCAGACTGGGCAAAACCAGCAGCCGGCACCAATAAAAGAAATCCGATTCCCACCAGAACAAGTCCCCACACGAATTTGGCCGGACTCGACGGTTCTCGTGAAGCCAAGGCTACCCAGAGCCAGGAGAAAACCGGCGCAAAAACCAAGACAAAGACAGCGTTAAGCGATTGGAACCACGAGGAAGGGAACTCTCGGCCAAACCACGAAAGCCTTGTGTAGCGGTCGGCGAACAGGTTTAAGCTGGATCCGGCCTGTTCGTACGCGGCCCAAAACAAGACAGCGAACAAAAAAAGTGCTGCTATAACACCAAGCCGTTTCCATTCTGTAGCGGTGAGCTGGCGGGCGCCAGGTACGCCTGGATGTGGCGTCGTATTCGCTGTGTCTCCCGAAGCAAGGCGCTCGTTGCTCGGCAAATGGCGACGCCCGAAAAAAAGCTGCACCAAGCCTAGCACCATGCCAACACCCGCAGCCGCGAATCCCCAATGCCAACCAACCTTCTGGCCCAGATAACCGCATACGATTGGAGCGGCTGCAGCGCCTAGGTTAATTCCCATGTAATAGATTGAAAACCCTCCGTCGCGCCGCGTATCGCCTGGCGCGTAGAGAAGCCCCACCATCGTGCTAATGTTTGGTTTTAGCAGTCCAGTGCCAAAAATGATGATGGCCAGGCCAGCGTAAAACGCTGAGAGGCCTGAGATTGCCAGGGTGAAGTGACCTAGGGCAATGATGGCCCCTCCTATGAAGACTGCACGATAGTGTCCAAGCCATCGGTCGGCGATAAACCCGCCAGGAATCCCGACTGCATAAACCAGAAAAGTATACCAGCCATAAATCCCTGCCGCCTTCTCGGTCGTAAAGCCCAGTCCTCCATTTGTCGCGAGCGCTGTCATGTAGAGAATCAGCAGGGCGCGCATTCCGTAGTAACTGAAGCGTTCCCACATCTCGGTAAAGAACAGTGTCGCCAGCCCTCGCGGGTGGCCAAACCACTTTGCGCGTTCGTCAATGAGTGTCATGCAGGATTGGGTCTTGATCCGAAGTGCCTCAAGCTTGGGGCATCTGACTTGGCGCCATTGCGCTGAAGCGTTCGGCGGCTTCGTTGCCGATGATGTACGGGACGCCCGGCGGCATGCCGGAGGTCCTGATGGGAGCGGTGAGGTATTGATGAGTGGCCATGAGGTGCGGCGAGGTTTTTAGCGGGTTCGGGGCGCCGGGACAACTGTTTTGGACCGGATTGTCGGATGACGTCTGGGGCCAATTGAACCCGCGAATGAACGCGAATCAGCGATCGAGTCGTTTTGCCCTGTCCATCTCTTCCTGCATTTGCCGGATTACCGTGATGTAATTGCGCGACACGGCGCCAATGCGGAACGTGCGGGCCGACCGCGTCAGCCGGCCAAAGATGGCGTCGAACTCGGCGGCGCTGACGGCGCGTCGGCCCAACAGGCCGGCGGACACTTGCCAGAGAAAAAAGTGCAAGGGGCTGAGCGATTTGCCGTCCGGGCGCCTCCGCAGATTACTGTAAGCCTCCTCGAATTCGCCGTCCGTTTTGTCGCCGCAGCCGTTACAGAAAGTCACGATGTGCAACTCAATGAAAAAGAACAAAGGCATGTAGGCCGGAGGCGGCTCGTCTCTCATGTCGGGAGGCAATCTCTCACCACGAAAGAGCGCCCGCAAAGAAGGAACCTTCCACAGCGCGCTCCTGGTTCTGTCGCAAACCATGACTTCCTCGCGCGCGGACAAGTCAGGATGGTCATCCTGCATTTTGAGGCCGATGGTCAACTTTTTGCGGTCCAGGCCGTTTGCGCTCACGACTTCCTCCAGCGTCGGATGCAGGTCCACCAGCTTCATGGATTCTTCGATTTCGTGGACGGGGTTCTTCATAGCTGCGCCGGAGTTTAGTGTGGTGTCTCCGAAATAACCATACAATCGTTGCGCCCAATTTGGCTTGGGGCGTGGCGCGACGAGGGAGCATCTTCCACAGTGGGCTGTGACCGAGGAGCAACGAAGCCTCAAGCCAAATTCGGCGCAACCCGAAGGGCGGCAGTTCTTTTTCGGCCAGACTTTGTTGCTCGCTCCTTACAGATATTTCACTTGGCCATCCTGGTCGTTCACCGCGCCCGCAAAGATTCCCACGCCAGTCGCCCCGGCCAGGCCTTGCGCGGTTCCAGTGAACTGCACGGCTGGGGCGACTCCAATCTCTATCTCCGCCGCAGAGGCAAGGAGAAAAGCGAAAAATCCCAACCTTCATCCTTGATCCTCGGCTCCGAATGGAGTTCACTCTTCCCAGCCAAAGATTATTCCCAATGAGTGCATGACGCTGGCCCCTTTCTCAGCGCCAAAACCTTTTCGCCTGCTGAAGAACCTGCCAGGAGGTGCGTGGGGAGTTCTCGAAACCTACCGGAGACTCCCCCGTTTGCTTCAACCCCCTCTCCACACTCAGTCCCTCGCTGACCTCCAACCCAACGCCATTTTCATCCAAAACGCTCTCACGCCCCTCTCCCCCATCAGCCGTTATCAAGATAATCGTCCCACGCCAGAGCGTGAACGGCTACAAGCTTCCCGTGAAGCGGGTAGGGACGGATTCCACTCCAGTGGAACGCGTCCTTACCCTCTTCATGGGTAAGGTCGTATGCAACCGATCCATTCTCCATTGCTGATTCTGGTCCAGATCAACACGCTGCAGGCGTGGCGGCGTGTGAAATCCATCCGCGAACAATCCAGTTTTCTCTGGTCGGTCATCGCGGTTTTCATCCTGGGCTACCTGGCGTTGTCCTTCCTCCTGTTTCACCGCGGCTTGAGATTCATGGGACGCTTTCCCGGATTGGGAGGTTTGTTGACGGAACGGCTTTTGTTTTTGCTGTTCGCCTTCTTGTTCGCGCTGCTGTTGCTGAGCAACCTGGTCATCGGTTACACGAACCTGTTTCGCAATCGGGAAACGTCTTATCTGCTCGCGCTCCCAGTCTCGACGCAAACGATCTTCCGCTGGAAATTCATCGAATCCACGCTGCTGGCCTCGTGGGCGTTCGTGTTTCTCATCGCGCCGCTGCTTGCGGCTTACGGACTGACCCGGGGCGTGCCCTGGCATTTTTATCTGCTCACATTGTTCCTGATTGGACTTTTCATCATCCTGCCGGGCGTGGCGGGCTCGTGGCTGGCGGTAAGCCTGGGCCGATATCTGGATCGCCGCGCATTTCAAATGGTCGCGCTTGGAGTGGCGTTGGGAGGATTGGCGGGAGCGGCGTGGTGGTTCCAGCCCGAACCGATCACCGATCCCATGCTGGAGACGCGCGTCCTCACGGTTTTGGATCGGTTGCTTTTGAAGACGCGCTTTGCGCAATTCCCTTTTCTGCCGAGCTATTGGCTTTCCGCGGGAGTCTTGAACTGGTCGGAAGGCGCCCTGGCCTCGGCGAGTTTCTTCGCTTTGGTGTTGTCGAGTTACGTGCTGTTCTTCGGATTTCTTTCGTTCACCAAAACGGGCGGGATTTTCTACGAAGCGTTTTCAGCGGTGCAAAGCCGGGGCGGAATTATGGAGCGATGGAGTTTTCTTCGCGGGCGGCGCAGCCGGAGTCCGAGCTTTGGATACGCTGAGGGATGGGTGGAATCGGCTTTGCGCGCCTTGCCTGGGGTGAAGACGGATACACGCGCCTTGATGGCAAAGGACATTCGGTTGTTTTGGCGCGACACGACGCAATGGGGGCAAACGTTCGTTCTGTTTGGGTTGCTCGGCGCCTACATCATCAACTTGCGCCATTTCTCCCATCAACTGACCAATCCGTTCTGGGTGAATCTGGTGGCGTACCTCAACCTGGGCGCCTGCTCGCTCAATCTGGCGACGTTGACCACGCGTTTTGTGTATCCGCAATTCTCGCTCGAAGGAAAGCGGCTCTGGGTGCTTGGGCTGGCGCCGCTGGGGTTGGGGCGGATGATCAAAGCCAAGTTCGCGCTGGCCAGTTCGGCTTCGCTCTGCATCACGCTGGGACTGGTCTTGCTTTCGTGCCAGATGCTCAAGATGCCGTGGACGCGCACACTCTATTTCGCGACGGCCGTGAGCGTGATGACATTTGCTTTGAACGGATTGGCGGTCGGTCTGGGGGTGCTTTATCCGAATTTCAAGGAAGACAATCCGAGCAAAATTGTCAGCGGCTTCGGCGGCACGTTTTGTTTGGTCCTCAGTTTTCTATACATTGCCGGCTCGGTCGTCTTGCTGGCGCTGGGCTCCCCGTGGTCGCGCGGGCGCAGTGCTGTCCTCGGATCATTGGAAAATTCCTGGTTCATCTTCCTGGCGGTTTCCTTCATTTTGGGTCACTTGCCTTTGAAACTGGGACTGCGGAAAGTTCGGGATTTTGAACTTTAACTTTGGTGGGTTAGAAGGCCTCTGCGCCTTCTTTGAAACCGGCTCAACGAGAAATGCACTGATTAAGCCAAGTTCCTTCAGCCAAGCCGCTACGCGTTGTTCCAATGTCTCCCGCCTTTTCCCTTTGCCTCGAGATCGGAAAGAAAGCCCGCATTTTGAAATCGTGCGTTGACCTCGTTAGGGAATCCGTAGCATTTCACAGGCGAAGGAAGTCCCCAGACACGTCCTGGGGTTCGAACGAATCGGAAGTCGTCGGCCGGGCTTACCGTGAGATCATAATTATCCTTCCCGGTAAGCTTTCGACGCATCTCAAAATCTCGATTGGCAAATGAATAAATAAGTCGATTCACGACCAACCGCTTCTTTTCATTCTCTCCAATCTCCACCTCGAATCCGATCGTGTCACCTGTAAACAAATCATCCGTCTTGGCCTCCGGTTTCTTCACGGCGAGAGGGTGATCGAGCTTCCACAAAATGCGCCAGTCCAGCGTGCCAGGCGTTTGATGCGAGAACATCACGTCCCGAAAACTGCCTGGATTCGCGGGACTCTTCTCGCTCCCGAAGTCTAAAACCTGCAGACGGTCCGTAGATTCTACCGTTTGCTTAATCATGAGGAGTAGTTGAAGCACACTTGTCTTACCGGAACTGTTCGCTCCGAAGAATCCCGTAATCGGGGCGAATCGCATCTTCTGGACTCGTTTCCAAGACTTGAAATTCCCAAAACCTAATTCGGTGATCATACTCGAGTTTGGTTCAAGACACTGAGAGCAAACTAACAGGACCCTATGGTTACTACAACTCGCCTTTGAAGCAGCGGACAACGTCCCCAGCGTCGTGGATTGATCCATTCACTATCTTTGAATTCTTTACACGCAGCGCAGCGATGTCTAGAGTCCCGCTATGACCTCGAAGTTTGACGAGTCGGACTTTGTCGATACAGACTATCAGAGCACGAGGTCGCAAGCCACGGCCTCCTTGAATCCGGCCCAGGCCGCGTCCGGTTTTCCCAATCGCCTTCCCACGCGCGAAGAACTGGAAGCCCGAGTCGGCGAAACCCAGCAACGCCTCGCGGAATTGAAGCGCGCGCAAGAGCAATTGGAGCGCGAGCGGGCGGCGCTGGAGGAAGCGCGGCGGCGGCGGGTCGAACTGCAAACCGGGCGCGAAGAAATGCTGCAGCACCTGACCCGGGGCGTCGGCTTGCTGGAAAAGGCTGAAACCGACGCGCGAACCAGCGCCGAACAAATGGCCAAAACGCTGACGGGCTTGCGAGAGGCGCTCGCCAACGTCCAATCCATTCAAGAGCAAACCTGGAACCAGGAGAATTGGAACGTCGAACTGACCCGCGCGCTCACCACGATCGAGAACTCGCGTATGGAATGGAACCAGGCCCGCTTGAAATGGCCGCTCCTGGAGGGAGAAGACCCCCTCACGCGGAACGGAGGGAAGACCGCTCAGGCGCCCGGGTCCTTCTGGGAAGGCAAGAGTTTTGGACAGCTTTGCCGATTGGGATTTGCGTTGACCTGGCCAGTGGCGTGCGTGGGACTCCTCGGATTGATCGCGTGGTTGATTTTCCAGCTTCGCTAGGGCGAACGCGAGTTGATGGAGGTTTGCGAGCTATGGGTTTGTTCAAGAAAAAACCCGACCCCATTTCTGACCGTTCCCGCGCGCTCGAAGCTCAGATTGCGGCGCTCGAAGCCCAGATCAGGCAACTCCATTCCAAAGTTCAGAAAGAACAAACCCAGCCGCGAGTCCGTTCCTCGGTCACACCCGGCCAAATGACCGGAGCCGCGCCGTCTGTGTCTCCGACTGCGTCCACTTTGCCCGCCAGCGCGCGCGAACCCGTGTTCGAACTGATCAGTCCGCCGAACACTCCCCCCGCTTCCGCGGAGGAATCCACGCCCGCGCGCGACAACGAGCTTGGCGTGCGGAAGCATGACCTGGCGGCAGCCTGGCGGCGAATCCGGAATCACTTTCACGGTCCGGCAACCCCAAATCCAAAACTGGTGAGCTACCTTGCGGCCGGCACCATCAAGGGCCTTCGGCCACTGCGCTACGAAAAACGGATCGCGCGGAACCGCGTGATCTTTGTCTCCATTGTCCTCTTGTTCGTGATTTGGGTCGTCCTGGCGATGGCCCTCAGGTAAAGACAGGCGCATTGACTCTCCATGAACCGTCGGTTGACGAAAGCTCCCGCCGATAACAACTCACCTGCGATCGCCGAGATCGAGACGAAGGACGGCGTATTCACCGCTTATTTTTCAGAGCGCGGTTTAGTGCGGCTTGATTTTCCTGCGAAGCTTCAATCCGGCCAGCATCGCACTCCGCCCAGTCAATCTTCCGCGATGAATTCACCGTGGATTGCCACGCTTCAGTCCGCGCTTGAAGAAGCATTGCAGGCCAGGGTTCCGGGGCGCTTGCCTCCGCTCGACCTGGAGGCCGGCACGGATTTCCAGCAGTCGGTCTGGCAGGCTTTGTTGCGGATTCCGCCGGGCCAAACGATGAGTTACGGCCAGGTCGCCCAGGCGATCGGGCGTCCCAAAGCGGTGCGCGCGGTTGGCCAGGCGTGCGGCGCCAATCCGATTCCAGTGCTCATCCCGTGTCACCGCGTCGTGGCGGCGCATGGCGCGATTGGAGGATTCTCCTGCGGCCTTGACTTGAAGCGCCTGCTGCTCGCACGTGAAGGAATCTGGTTTTGAGAACTTGCCTCAAAAGCTGTTCAAAAGATCGATGAGCTTTCGGAGCCGGCCATAGCTGCGGCGGTCGAATCCAAACGAAATCCTCGGCAGTTCCACGACGTCGCCGTCCTCAATTTCTTCAGGCGTGGCGCTAATCAGACGGAATTTCTCGCCCGTGACGATGTCCGCAAAGTCTTCGTTCAAAGCCTCGATGGCGGTGGGCGAAGGCACGTGTTTCAAGCGGATGACCAGCAATTCTCTGACAAATCGGGTGGAGTGGAAGTTGCGATAGAACCGCGTGATGCATTTGACCGCTTCGTCCGCGTCGTCGGTGATTTGATACAGGAAAAGGTCCTCCGGCGCGATCAGCTCATTCCGCAGCAAATGTTCGCGGATGTTTTTGTCCCAGGTCTTCCAGTACGTGCCCCCGGGCCGGTCGATCAAGACCAGCGGCATGATCTGGCTTTTGCCGGTTTGCATCAGCGTCAACGCTTCATACCCTTCGTCGAGAGTTCCAAACCCGCCGGGAAACAGCGCAATGGCGTCGGAGTGCCGGATGAAAATGAGTTTCCGGGTGAAGAAGTATTTGAACGTGATCAGCTTCTTGTCGTGGACCATCACCGGGTTAGGCGTTTGCTCCCAGGGCAAGCGAATGTTCACCCCGAAGCTTTTCTCGGGTCCCGCTCCTTCGTGTCCCGCTTGCATAATCCCCGGACCGGCGCCCGTAATCACCATGAATCCAGTCGCCGCCATCTTCCGCGCGAATTCCACCGCCTGCTTATATTCCGTCTGATCCGCCGAGGTGCGCGCTGAGCCGAAGATGGTCACCTTCCTTGTGCCGGAATACTGGGCGAACAGGCGGAACGCGTAGCGCAATTCCCGCATCGCGGTTTGCATGACGCGAACGTCACCGCGATCTTCGACATCCTGCAACAGCTTCAGCGTCGTCTCGATGATATCCTCGACCAGGTCCGCGTTGTGCCCGCCACCCTTGAACGCGATCAAGTCCTGGATGCGGCGCTTCAGTTCGATGTCCGACGATGGTTTGTCCATGCCGCCGGTAAGCCTACGGGTTGGCCCTGAAAATGCAAATGGCCCAGCCTGGTATCGAGCTTGAATTGAGCGAGCCACGGCGTGGGTGGGAAGTTAACGCGCGGCGCACGGGATGGAATTGAGAGTCCCACGTGTCGCGACGGTGTCATGGGGAGCACACGCGCCTCGCCGGTCGGATCGGGGCACTGTCCAGCTACCGAACGACGAATTTTGCGAGCGTACCATGTGGTCGGCAAGGGCACCGACCACAGCACGTGAAGGCGCGTGCGATCGCCATTTTGCTGAACGGTTCCGAAGCAAAGTTATGTGTCACTTGACGGGAAGAGTTGCGCAAAATAGTCTGTCACCATGACGGACGAGGAGCTAAAAAGCCTGATCGCCACTTTGGCGAAGCAAACCGAAGCCGCCCAGGAAAGGACGGAGGAAACCCTTCGCCAAGTCACCAAGCAACTCGGCGGGTTGGGCAACAAGTTCGGATCGTTCACCGAAGGTTTGGCTTTCGAGTCGATGGAGAAGATACTCCGCACCCGATTTCGCGCGGACAACTTCGCCCGGCGGGCCAAGCCCGCCAAAGGCGGCTTCGCCCAGGAGTACGACCTGATCGGCGTCCGCAATGGCCGTCACGGCGAAGTCTTCTGCGTTGAGATCAAGAGCGAGTTGAACGCAGACGGATTAAAGAAATCCCTGAAGAAGTTTCAGGAGTTCTTCGATTGCTTTCCCCAGTACCGCGGCATGAAGCTTTACGGCATCATCTCGGCGGTGGACGTGCGCGGGGCGCTGGCGGACCGGGTGATGCACGAGGGGATCTACCTCGCGACGGCCAGCGATGAGAACTTCAAGCTCGTCAAACCACCTGGTAGTTTCAAACCGAGGGTGTTCACCGTGAAGTGAACGCGGCCAGCGAAAGGATTTCCCTGCCGCGAAGAATTTGTGGCTGGGTCGGACGAAATAACAACGAATGAAGTAAACCAAGTAACAACAAACAATCTGCGAGCTTCGGCCGCTGTCCAACACGAAACTGGCATTTTCGATCCGAGGACAACTGTTCGAGGCACGCCCGCACGTGGGCGTGCCCGAAAGCGTTCCTCGGAAGGCATGCCAGTGCCCGTGTTGGGGCGCGAGTAGGTCGCGCCCCTTCTTGTTCTTGGACGGGAAGGAGGCCGCACAATGAGGAAAAGCCATGAATACGACCCTTCCATATCCAATCCTTGCCTGCCTCTTGGTAACTTTGCACGCCGTCGGAGCCGTCTCAGACGGCTTCGACTATCCGATTGGCTCCGACCGCAACCGAAGGTACACGGAAGCTGCTGACGGAGACGGATGGTACAGCGCTCAAGAGTTCGGTGATTTCTACTCCGTTAACGGCAAATACCATCTGGGTGAAGACTGGAACGCCGAGACTGGCGGCAACACAGACTGTGGACTGCCCGTCTACGCTGCCTCAAGTGGCACGATCGTTTTCGCAGGAACCGGGACTGGCTGGGGAAAGGTTATCATCGTTCGACACGATCTTCCAGACGGCACCCAGGTTGAGACTCTTTACGGCCATTTGCAGAATCAGCTCAAGACGAGCGGATCGGTCTCACGGAGCGTACAGATTGGTACCATTGGAAACGGAGATGGAGCAGTCAGTTCATGCCACCTTCATTTCGAAGTGCGGTTTTCGAATTGCCCGAATTGGGGAAGCCCTGGGCCTGGTTATTCAGCGGCTCCGAAGCCGACCGGATGGACCGATCCATCCGATTTCATCGACGCGCGTAGAAGCCTGTCCACAACACCTCAAACCGGATCGATTCGTGTAAGCATAGTTCCTCAGGCTGCCGCTGAGGCAGGCGCCCAATGGCGCGTGGTTGGGGAAACCGCGTGGCGAAATAGCGGAACAATCAAAGCAGACGTCGCTTTGGGCGAATATCAGGTCGAGTTTAAAACTATTGCCGGATGGGGCCCTGTACCGCCGAACAAGGTCGTGACATTAACGGCAGCCAATCGGGAAATCTGGATCAACAGCGATGCGTATTCCCAGGTGCAGCAGCTTGGCTCGATTCGCGTGAGCATTGTTCCTCAGGCTGCGGCAGACGCGGGTGCCCAGTGGCGGGTGGTTGGCGAGACCACGTGGCGAAATAGCGGAACAATCAGCTTGGCTCGATTCGCGTGAGCATTGTTCCTCAGCGATGCGTATGTTCAACAACCGGTATTTTACACACTAAACGTCTCTGCGAGTAACGGAACTGTCAGCAAAAATCCCAATCAGACCAGCTTCTCCTCAGGCAGCCAAGTGACGCTCACCGCCACAGCGGCGAGCGGTTACCAGTTCAGCGGTTGGAGTGGCGACGCCAACGGCAGCGCGAACCCGCTAAGCGTGACGATGGATCGCAACAAGACCGTCACAGCCAACTTCACCAGCACAGGGACGCAGTCGGTCGTTCAGGAATGGGATAAGTCGTTCGGCGGTACGGACAGCGATGAGTTGGCGGTAATTGAACAGACGTCAGACGGCGGCTACATCCTTGCCGGGAGTTCAAAATCCGGAGCCGGTGGAAACAAGTCCAGTGGGAACAATGGTTCCTACGATGCTTGGATTGTGCGATTGGACGCCAATGGCAACAAGGCTTGGGATAGAAACTACGGAGACTCGGGCGAGAATGTTGTTTACGCGCTTGCTCAGGCAGGCGACGGAGGTTTCGTCGTTGGCGGCCGAAACCTTGGATTCTGCCGGATCGACAGCAGTGGCAACAAGCTTTGGGAAACAGCGTTTCAGGGAGAAATTCGAGCCGGGATTGGCGAATTGGTTTGTCGGAGCTCACCCGAGTTATTGAACTGTATAATTTCCGATCGGGAACGGCTCGCACAGGAGAGTATCATGCCGAGAGTGGAACTGAAGATGGATATGGGTTGGGACAGGGACCGAGCAAGGCCAACACAACTCCACCCCGATCCATTTCCCTGCTCGCGCTTTCATCGGAACCAAAGGCGGCCCAAAGTCCCAATTTCCAGTCTTATTCCCAAAGCGGCGGCGATATCATCATTGACTGCACGATTGAATATTCAGGCCAACCGTCTGCGCTCGGCTGGGAGGTCCAGCTTCCTCAGATGTGGACTTATGTTTCTGGTCAGAACGAACCACCGATCAAGCCCGACACCGGCCAGTCGGGTTCCTTGGAATGGGCATGGTCAACCGTTCCCGCCAGTCCCGTGTCGTTCACCTACACGGTCCGCGTACCGACTGGAGAAACCGGCGAAAAGACAATAACAGCAAAAGCGATCTATCGCGAAGCCGGCCAACGCAAGGAGCTCACGCCACCGCAAATCGTACTCAAAGCGAGCACGACGACTCCGAACCGTCCGCCCAATCAGCCGACCAACGCATCGCCAGCGAATGGGGCGTCCAATATCCCGTTGATCCTGACGTTAACCGGCGGCCCCTTCAGCGATCCGGACGTCGGGGATGTTCATACCGCAAGCCAGTGGCTGATTCGTCGAAGCAGCGATGGGAAAGTGGTCTTTGACAGTGGTGAGGACAAGGCGCGATTAACGGGTCTGACGGTCTTCCCGTCTTTGGTTCCCGACCTGGCTTTTGCAACCCGATTCGCCTGGCAAGTTCGTTACAAGGACAATCACGATGCTTGGAGCGATTTTTCAGTTCCCACAACTTTCACGACCCAAGAGGATTCCAACAAACCTCCCGCGATTACTTTGCAACCGCAGAGTCAGACGGTTGCCTCAGGGACCAAGGCAACCTTTACGGTGCAAGCTTCCGGGAATCCACCATTGACGTATCAGTGGCAGAAGAACGGTGCGCCCATTTCCGGCGCGACCGGCTCCACGATAACGCTCGCGAACGTTGCGGCCACCGATGCAGGAGAATATTCGGTGATCGTCAGCAATTCAATCGGTCAAACGACCAGCGCCAACGCTACGTTGACGGTGAATCCTGTTATTGGCGGCCCTGCAAATGACAACTTCATCAACCGGATCAAGTTAACCGGCGCCTCGGTTTCCGTCGAAGGCTCGAATGTCAATGCGACAAAGGAAACTGCGGAACCGAATCATGCAAGCAAGCCCGGCGGAAAGTCGGTCTGGTGGTCATGGACAGCCCCGCAAGACGGCACTGTGATTGTCAGCACCGCTGGAAGCAGCATAGATACGCTACTTGCGGTTTACACCGGATCATCGCCTGCAAACCTGATGCTGGTGAAAAGTAACGATGATGATGAAGTCAACGGCGGCAGCACGAGTTTGCTCACTTTCCTCGCCCAGGCCGGGACAGAGTATCAGATCGCTGTGGATGCTTTCGGCGGTGAGGCGGGGGCAATCAAGTTGACCCTTCAAACCGAAGCGGCGCGTGCCGCGCTGCGCGTCGAGGTGTCCGGCAAGAACATCCTCCTCTCCTGGCCCTCCAGCGCGGCGGGGTTTATCGTCGAAGTGAGTGACAGTCTGGCGTCGCCAAACTGGACGCCAGCTTCGCTGACCCCGGTGGTCACAGGCGAAACGACCTCAGCTAAGATTCCGATTCTGAGTGGGAGCAAATTTTACCGATTGCGCGGCCGGTAGCCGGAGGGAGAAGGGCGTCCCCATCGACCACTGCGCCGTCGCATGAGGAGACGGCGCATGTTCGAACCAGACGCGTTCAGCCAGCAACCACAACGTCCAAATCCCGCGTCCGCAAGCCCTCGACTAAGTCCTTTGGCGCGTGACTGTCGGTGACAATCGTGTCGATACAATCCAGGTCGCAGAGATTCGACACTGACTTGCGCCCGAACTTCGTATGATCGAGGCACAGGATCACTTTTTGCGCCGCGTGAATCATCGCCCGTTGAATGTCGATCAACAACCCGTGCGAATTTGTAACCCCATCCAGCGTGATTCCGCCGGCGCCCATGATCGCGACATCGGCGTGAATCCTGGAGAAAGCGTCCACCGCCAGCGGCCCAACCAGCACGCCCAGACGCGGGTAAATCACGCCGCCGGAAAGCACAACTTCCAGCCGAGTATCTCCGGCAAACAGATTCGCGACGGGCAGTGAGTTGGTGATGATCTGCGGCTTCTTGTCCTCAAGATACCGCGCGACATGATAAACCGTCGTGCCGGCGTCCATGATGATCGTCTGGTTGGGTTTGATCAGATCTGCACACGCCTTCGCAATGGCCTCCTTCTCCGTCAACTGATGCGTGTCTCGCGCTGAGAAAGCGAACTCGTCCGAGCGCGGGTTGACGAGCCTTGCCCCGCCGTGCGTGCGACGTAAAATGCCTTTTGTCTCCAGAATTGTGAGATCTCTGCGCACTGTAGAAGTCGAGGCATCAACGTGTTCAGACAGTTCATCCAGCGAGGCGAACTCCACTTTCTGGAGGTACTCTTCAATGCGCAATTGACGTTCTTCAGCCTGCATTCGAGCGCGACTCTGGTAGATTTTGATAGATTTTGCAATAATTCATTTGACATTTCTTTCAAATACATCCAGAAAGACCCCCTGTTTTTATGGCAGCACTTGGCGAAACGGTTCATCGGGCTGTGGTCGAACACCTCGTTCGACAGGCCGTTTATCGCCGCCTTGGAAAACCGTTGCCGCGTTCAGCCGCGGGGCCAAATCCTCTCGTCGTCAACGTAAGCGCCCGGCACTGCCACCTGACGCAGGAGACGGTTGAGATCTTGTTTGGCAAAGGCCATCAGTTGACACCTTTCAAATGGCTTTATCAGGAGGGGCAGTTCGCGGCGCAGGAAGCCGTGACGTTGATCGGGCCGCGCAGTCGGGTCATCTCCAATCTCCGCATCCTCGGACCTTGCCGGACGTTGAATCAAGTGGAACTGGCCTACACCGACGCCATCGCCCTTGGTTTTGAAATTCCTTTGCGGCTGTCCGGGAACATTGAAGGCACTCCCGGCGCGATGCTCATGGGCCCGGCCGGTTTTTTTGAAATGTCCAAAGGCGTGATTCGCGCTTTGCGCCACGTGCACATGCACCCGGACGATGCTGAGTTCTACGGGGTGAAGAACGGCCAGGACATGAAGCTCAAAGTGGGAGGGCCGTGCGGCTTAACGTTCGACAAGCTTCTCGTCCGCGTGGACAAAAGCTTTAAGCTGGAGGTTCATATCGATACCGACGAAGGCAACGCTTGCAACCTCCAACCGGACACCCCATGCGAACTGATCCGATGAAGCCCTCGAATCTGACAACTGACAACTGATTAGTGATCGCTGAATACTTCCCCCAACTCTCAACTCCCAACCCTCAACAAATCTATGAGCGAAGCATTAGGAATGATTGAAACCAAAGGATACGTCGGCAGTGTGGAAGCCAGCGACGCCATGGTCAAAGCCGCGAACGTCTCGCTGGTGAAAACCGTCCAGATCGGCGGCGGCCTCATCACGGTCTTGGCCAAAGGCGACGTCGGCAGCGTTAAAGCCGCCGTGGACGCCGGCTCCAAGGCGGCGAGCAAGGTCGGTGAACTGATCAGTTCGCATATCATCGCCAGACCACACGAGGACCTTCTCAAGGCGTTCCTTGGCGAGGCGGCGCCGACGAAGAAGTAAGTCGTCTCGGGTCTCTCAACTCTCAACTCCAAACTCCCCACTGATTTATGGCTCAACAAGCAATTGGAATGATCGAAACCAAAGGCCTGAGCGCCCTGCTCGAAGCCAGCGACGCCGCCCTCAAAGCCGCCCACGTCACGTTCGTCGGCTGGGAAAAGATCGGCAGCGGCTACGTCACGGCTTTCTTCCGAGGCGACGTTGCCGCGGTCAAGGCAGCGACGGACGCCGGCGCTGCGGCGGCCGCGCAAGTCGGCCAAGTCATCAGCGTGCAAGTGATTCCACGCCCGCACGAAGGATTATCCACACTCGGCCGATGGCTCCAGTAATTTGAAATCTCAAATCTCAAATCACAAATTGCGCGCCAGCGCCTCATGAAGGTTCTCGTCGCCAATCTCGGTTCCACGTCGCTCAAGTGGCGGCTGTTCGAATTCTCAAACGGCCAGGAAAGCCTCTTGAACAAGGGCGGCTTCGAGCGCGTGACCGATTATCCAAAGGCGATTGAAGATTGCCTGGCCCAGTTGCGCGACGCCGGCCACATCGCCAGCGAAAAAGATCTGGCAGCCGTCGGCTTCAAGACCGTGCTGGCGCTCGGGGTAAATGGCTGCGTGCGGCTCGATGAAAAAACCGTCCGCGCGATGGCAGCGTGCAACAGCATCGCCCCTGCGCACAACCCGCCTTACATCGCCGGCATCCGGCTCTTCGCTCAACGGATGCCCGGAACTCCGCTGGTGGGGTTGTTTGAAACGGCCTTCTATCAATGGGCGCCGGAAGCCGCGATGCGCTACGCCGTGCCGCAAGCGTGGCATGACGCAGGCGTGCGGCGCTGGGGTTTTCACGGCGCCAGCCACAAGTTTATCGCCGAACGTTCGGCGGAGTTTCTCGGCCGCGAAGACGTCGCCCAACGCGCGCGCCGGCTTTACGTGGACGGCGGAAGCAGTCCGGTGCGGAAGCCGGACTTGCGCGTCATCTCCTGTCATCTGGGCGGCAGCTCTTCAATCAGCGGAATTCTCAATGGCGTTGCCGTCGGCAATAGCCTGGGCATGAGCCCGCAGTCAGGTTTGCCCCACAACAATCGCGTCGGCGACCTCGATGCATTCGCGCTGCCCTTCCTGATGCGGACCGCTGGACTCACGCAGGACGAAGCCGAGCGGCTCTTGTGCAAAGAATCCGGTCTGAAAGGCCTGTCCGGCGGCGCGAATGACATTCGCGACATTCAGACGCAAGCCGCCCAGGGCAACAAACAAGCTCAATTGGCCTTGGACGTCTTCGTTCATCAAATCCGGCACTGGATCGGCGCGTATTGTCTTCAACTCAACGGCGCCGACGCGCTTGTCTTTACCGCCGGCATCGGAGAAAACCGCGCCGAACTGCGCGAATCCATCTGCGCGAACCTGGATCAGCTCGGCATCATTCTGGATCGCGAAAAAAACCTTTCCTTCCGGGCGCAAGAAGCCGTGATTAGCGCGCCAAACTCGCGTGTCAAAATCCTGATCATCCCGACGAACGAAGAACTCGTCGTCGCCCGCGAAGTCAAACGCTTTCTGGAAACCCCAAAAGACTAACCGCTTTCACCGCTTCAACTCTCAACTCCAAACTCTCAACTCAATTATGGCTCATCAAGCAATTGGACTCCTGGAAACACGCGGCCTGGTCGCTCTGGTCGAGGGCACCGACGCGATGCTCAAAGCCGCAAACGTCGAACTGGCCGGCCCGATGACACAGGTCGGCAGCGCCCTCGTCACCGCGGTCGTGGTTGGCGATGTCGCCGCCGTCAAAGCGGCGACCGACGCCGGCGCGCAAGCAGTCAAAGCGATCAAGGGTGAAGTCGTCAGCGTGCATGTGATTGCCCGGCCTCACGCGGAAGTCGATGCGGTCCTGCCCAAGAAGAAGTAATCAGTTGTCAGTCTCCAGTTGTCAGTCCTGAGACGCCGACGACTGGAAGGCGCCAGGTAGCGAATCGCGGATCGCGGGTTCGGAGCGCCGACAAACTGACAACTGACAACTGACAACTGACAACTGACAACTGACATGTTCCTCGCCAAAGTCGAAGGCTCGGTCGTTTCGACCAAGAAAGACGCCAGCATGGGCGGCCGCAAACTGCTCCTCCTGCGCCCTCAACTGGTCGATGACAAGGACCCCACCAAGTTCCGCCCGGGCGTGAACACGATTGTCGCCGTGGACAGCGTGGGGGCTGGCATCGGCGAGATGGTCATGTTTTGCCAGGGCAGCAGCGCCCGGCTTGCGCCCGGACTTAAAGAAGCGCCCGTCGATGCGGTCATCATCGGCATCGTCGATTCGGTCGATGTGCTGGGGAAACAGATTTACAGCGCAAAGGAGCCGCGCTGAACTCTGCGGCCGAATGCTACCGCTATGAAACGGCTTTGGATACCTAACCGCTCGAAAGATCGCATGCACAGAGGCGCCATCAGCAGCGATGAGCACAATGGCTTCTCCGTTCGCATGTTGCGATTCGATGTCTGCCGTGCAAAGTAGAATCCAGTCACTTACGTCCTGCCAGCAGGTTTTTGGCTCCTTTGATCAATGAATTATGAGTGCTGTCAACGAAGCTTTGATCCGTGACATTGTGAGTGAAGTGCTGGGCCGCCTGGGCAGTGCTCCGGCGCAACAGGCAGCAACAACGTCTCCGACGCCCGCCACGCCGGCGTGCGGTTGCAACGGCAAAGGAAATTCCCCCGTCAGTCCGGCCTTGCGCGGCAAGTTCGGCGTGTTCCAGGATGCAAACGAAGCTTGCGCCGCCGCGCACGAAGCTTTCCTCCAACTGCAACAGAAGGGCGTCGCCGCGCGCCGCAAGATCGAGGAAATCGTCAAGACCCTTTGCAACCAGAACGCTCAGGCGTGGGGCAAACTGGAGTTGGACGAAACGAAGATCGGCAGGCTCGACCACAAGATCGAGAAACTCCAGATCATCAAACTCGTCCCCGGGGTGGATTGGATTCACCCCGACGGGCATAGCGGCGATCACGGCATTACGTTGGAGGAGTACACGCCGTTTGGGGTCGTAGCCGCCGTGACGCCGAGCACGCACTCCATCCCGACGCTCAGCGGCAACATCGTGAACATCGCCGCCGCAGGCAACGCCGTCGTGTTCAATGCGCATCCGGCCGCCTCGCGTTGCGCCGCTACTGCCGTGCGCGCCTTCAACGAAGCGATTCATCGCGAAACCGGCATTGAGAATATCGCGTGCATCATCGAGAAGCCGACGATGGAAAGCTTCGCCGCCATGTGCAAACACGAGGCCGTGCGCTTGCTTCTGGTCACTGGCGGCCCTGGCGTTGTCAAGGCAGCCATGCAAACCGGCAAGCGCGCCATCTGCGCCGGGCCGGGCAATCCCCCTGTGCTCGTCGATGATACGGCCTGCATGAAGCGCGCAGCCCGGACCATCATTCAGGGCGCAGCCTACGACAACAACTTGCTCTGCATTGGCGAGAAGGAAGTGTTCGCGTTGGAAGACATTGCCGACAAGCTCATGATTGAGATGGAACGAAGCGGCGCCGTGCGTCTCAATTCTGCGCAACTCGATGCGCTGACCAAAGCCGCCTTCACGTTCAAAGAGGCCCAGGGCGGCGGCTGCCCGCACGCTTCGGTGAACAAGGAGTTTATCGGCAAAGATCCCGTGGCGCTGGCGAAGGCTGCGGGAATCGAGATTCCGTCCGGCACCCAGATTCTTTTTGCGGAGACCGGCGCGAATCATCCGTTCGTGGTCGAGGAACAGATGATGCCGTTCTTGCCGATTGTCCGCGTGAAAACCGTCGAGGAAGGCATCGCGCGATCGATCGAAGCCGAGCACGGCTACAAACACACAAGCATCATTCACTCGCACGATGTCGAGAACATGACAGCGATGGCTCGCGCGCTCGACACCACATTGTTCATCAAGAACGGACCGTGCATGTCCGGCCTGGGTCTCGGCGGCGAAGGGTATCTGAGCTACTCGATCGCCACGCCAACCGGTGAGGGCGTGACCAATCCCAAAACGTTCTGTCGCGTCCGGCGGTGCGTCATGGTGGATAATCTGCGCATCTACTAACCCTGTTGTATGTTGTTGGCTCGCGTCGAAGGCAACGTTGTGGCTACTCGCAAGCATCCGAGCTTCGAGGGCTGGCGGCTCGTGATCTGCCAGCCGATCAATCAGGCCGGCGATGCGGAGGGCGCGCCGCAAGTGGCCATCGACGCGCATGGCGCGGGCATGCACCAGCGCGTGATCATCTCCTCGGACGGCCTGGCGGCGCGAAAAGCGGTCGGCGACGACAAAAGTCCCGCGCGCTGGATGGTCATTGGCGTCGTGGATGAGAAGGAACCCGGAGTGCCAGTTTGAATGACGAAGAGCGAAATCCGAATGACGAAAGAATTCTCAAGCCCGAAGTCCGAAGAACGGCGCCGTAGTACATTCGGATTTCGGATTTCTTTCGACATTCGTCATTCGGAATTGGGTGTTTAGTCTATGAAACTTGGCTCCGTCATTGGCCGTGTAACTTTGAGCAAGACCATTCCCGCCCTTCACGGTGCGCGGTGGCTGGTTGTGTCGCCGTTTACCCGAGACCACTTCCAGCGCGGCACACAAACCCCGACCGGTCTCAGCAAAGACCCGAGCCTCGTGGTTTACGATAATCTCGGCGGCGGGGTTGGGCAGACGATCGGCTTTGTCGAAGGCCGTGAAGCCGCGCAGCCGTTCGACGAACCCACGCCCGTGGACGCGATCAACGCGGCCCTGGTGGATGAAATCTTTTACAATCCGTTTCAGAAGTAACGCGTGAAAACTGTCATCAGCGCCAAAGAAATCGAAGCATTGATTCGCTCCGGCGGCGACGTGTCCCGCTTGCCTGCCGATGCGATCTTGACGCCTTCGGCGCGGGATTTGTTGCGCGACCTGGAATCGCGCAACGCAACCAAGTCCGGATCGACATCCTCGTCGAATGGGGCCCCTGGCGTTCCGCCCGGCAAGCCGCTGAATTCAAAAAGCGCCAAGGCCGACCTCGAAGCCTTTTTCAATTCGCCCTACTGCCAAAGGTTGAAAGAAGAGATTTGCGACGTGGGCCGCCGTTTGTGGCAGCGCGCCTACGTCGATGGCAACGGCGGCAACATTGCCATCCGCGTCGGCGACGACATCGCGATCTGCACGCCGACGCTCGTGAGCAAGGGGTTCATGAAACCCGAAGACATGTGCCTGGTGGATTTCGAGGGCAACCAGCTTGCCGGAACGATGAAGCGAACGAGCGAAATCTTGATGCACCTCCAGATCCTGAAGCGCCAGCCGCGGGCCGTGGCCACGGTGCATTGCCATCCGCCTTACTCGACCGGATTCGCGGTGGCCGGGATGGAACCGCCCACGTGCATGATCCCGGAATACGAAGTCTTTTCTTCGGTGGCGATCGCGCCGTATCGCACGCCGGGCACGCCGGAGATGGGCCAACTTGTGGCGGATCTGGTTGATAAGCACAACACGATCTTGATGGCCAACCACGGAGTCGTGGCGTGGAGCCACAACAACGTCGAGGACGCCTACTTCAAAATGGAGATCCTGGAGGCTTACTGCCGGACCGTTCTGGTGGCGGCGCAACTGGGCAAAACTCCGAATACCTTCACGCCCGCGCAACTCCAGGACCTGCTGAAGATCAAGCAAAGCCTCGGCATTCCCGATCCGCGCCACGGGCTCAAAGAATGTGAATTGTGCGACAACGCTGAGTGGCGCCCGGGGGTCTCCTGCGCCACGCCTGCAAAACAAGAATCGGCGGCCGGCTACGACGCAGACGCGGAGGCCGCGGTCCAGGCCATTACGGACCAGATCATGACACGGTTGAAGTAGCGTGAATCTAGGCAACGATCAGCGTTTGGCAATGTTGCTGAGGTGACTACTGGTTACTGACTACTGATTACTGATAACTGATTACTTGCCTCATGAAAGTCACGATCATCGGCGGCGGAGGACGCGTGGGTTCGTGCGCTGCGTTCGCGCTTCAGTGCGCGGGCCTGGTCGCGGAGATTCAAATTCTCGACGCGAACCAGGACCTGGCCGAGGGTGAGGCACTCGACTTGCTCCACGGCACGGCCTTTGCGGGCGATCAGAAGATTTACGCCGGTGTCTGGCCTGCCGGAATGCACGCCGGGTTTTCAAAATGCCATCTTCGAGCGCACCAAAGGCAGCGGCGCGGAAGTGATCAAACGCAAAGGCGGCGCCGGCTGGGCCGTCGGCCTCGCGATTCGCGACTTGATCCATTGCGTGTTGCTCAACAAGAAAGCGCTCCTGCCCGTCTCGTCGCTCCTTCAAGGCGCCTACGGAATTCGCGATATCTGCCTGAGCGCGCCCAGCGTCGTCGCCCGCGGCGGAGTGGAGAAACACGCGGAACTCAAGCTGTGGCCAAAGGAACTAACCGGCCTGCAAAATTCGGCCAAGGCGCTGAAGGAGACACTGGCCAAGGTCAAGGTGTAGAAATGACGAGAATCCGCATTGGGACGGAGGACAGACCGCCACGCTCGGCATTCGCGCCGCGTCATTCTTTCGACATTGGTCATTCGACATTCGGCATTTCATGAAATCTCTTGACGCCAAACTTGCCGAGATCAAGGCCAATTCAGCCTCGCGCGCCTTTATCCTCGCGGACGCCAAGGACGCCGACATGGCGTTTGGCGTGCGCGCGCCGGGGCCGCGCGATTACCTGGCGCGTCGCGGGGCGCGGCCGACGCAATTCTCCCCCGAAGTCTGGACCCGGGAAGAGTTCGGCTACCGCAACTTGCCTGAGTTTCTCGACATCATCCGCGAAGTTACGCACCAGGGAATCGTGGACATCATGCTGATGTCGGCGTATGTGAACGAGCAGCTCACGATCAAGGAAGGGCTGTTCGGTAACTCGCACGTCACCCCGGCCGCCCGGGCCAACGACACCACCGACGTGTGGGCCGTCCGGCACGGCTGTTACACACGCGAGCCGTCCCAGCCGTTCCGCAGCGCGACCATCGATCAGATTCAGTGCGGCGAAATCGAGTGCGACCGCACGAGCGATGAGTTTCCCGGAGCCAACCTGGGCCTTTACTCGGTCACATTCGTCAACGATCTCGACCACGATCGCGAAGCGTTGCTTTGGTACAAAGAATTCCGGGAAGAGGCGGAGCGAAAGAAATTCCGGCACTTCCTGGAAGTGTTCGATCCAAACGTCGCGAGCGGCATCCCCCCGGAAAAGCTCGGCGAGTTCATCAATGACAATATTCTTCGAACCCTCGCCGGTGTGCCCGAATCGGGGCGGCCGATCTTTTTGAAGATCGTTTACCACGGGCCGAAGGCGATGGAGGAACTGGCGCAGTACGACCCCAATCTGGTCGTCGGCATCCTCGGCGGCAGCGCGGGGACGACTCACGACGCGTTCCGGCTCATTCATGACGCGCAGAAATACGGCGCGCGCGTGGCCTTGTTCGGACGCAAGATCAACCACGCCGAACACCAGCTTGCGTTCATCGAGATGCTCCGGCTGATCACGGATGGCCGGATCGGTCCCGAAGAAGCCGTGCGCGCTTACCATGGCGTATTGCAGGCCAGGAACATCAAGCCGCACCGCTCGCTTGCCGATGACCTCAAACTGACGGACCAATCGATGAGTTACGATGGGAGCGCGGCACGACGGGCGACCGGCGATGTGAGAAATAATCCGCTCGCGGAACGCAAACCGGCAGAGTCCCGGCCGATTCCTGATCGCACGGCCAGTCCACGCCGCAGCGCTCAGGCCGAGGCAACGGCAAATGGCGAATGGCCTCGCCTGCCCAACGGCGCGCCGGATTTTGGCCGAATGACCTCCGCTCAACGCCGGGCTTACGACGATGTTCGGCTGAAGCGCAAATTCGGCTGAGCGTCGAGGGAACATCGCAAAAAGCATGTCCCGTACGGGACATGCTTTTTGTCAAGACCCACTCGACGGCAGGCGTTCAAACTTGATTTACGAGCCTTCTTCCAAGCCAAGGATGCGCTCCGCCATATCCGGCAGCCATTGCTTCGCGTCGCCCTGAAAGTGCAAGGTTTTGAATTGAATGAACGTCTCGGAGTCGAGCGCTTTCCCGTAAGGCAAACCTCCGCGCGCGTAAATCCGCTTCATCGGCCCCAGCATCTCAAAACCGTCGGAAAGATTGATGTTGCGGTCGTAGGTCGAGTGGTCGATCACCGCGCACATTTCGCCGAAGCGCGCGTGGGTCTCCTGAGCGAACAGCCGAAACAACGTCATGTCGCAGACGCCTCCAGGCCGGCGCGCTTTCTGAAACTCCGAAAACGTGGCCGTCAAAAGTTGAAAGCGCAGGCTGGATTTGTCCTCGTAAGTTTCGCGGAGGAATCGGCAAAAATGGGCGAGACTTTCGCGCGTGAAAAAGGAGCTGCCACCGGAAGTTCCATTCAGCAAAGTGAACGGGCATGCCGGACTGAAGAGGCGCGCAAACTCAGTTCCAGCATGCGCGTAAAGCAAGACATCCGAGTCCATCGCGAAACATAGCTCGAGGTTCCGGCTCTCCAGAAAATCGCGGAGCAGGAACCAGCGCTGAAAGCAAAACAGCTCGAAGCCATGCGGGTTGCTGCTCAGGTGCCGATAGATCTTTTGGAAGCAGGCCGCCTCGCGCGCGTAAGGTTCGAACCGGACGCATTCGGCCAGCGAGCCCAGTTCCGCGTTTGTTTGATTGCCGATCAAGATGACGCGGGAATTGAAGCTCCGAGCCGTGGCCAGCACCGGCTTCAGATACGGCGCGGCATTCATGTGCGCGATGACAACCGGGATCTCCATGATGATTCAGGATGTTGGCAGAGCGGTGCTGCCGCGCCGCCGCTACGACAGAAAACCGGCTGCGCGGCAGCGCAGCCCTGCCTGGCTCCGTTTCAACTGGGAGTCGCCCGCACGATGCCCCGTTCGGCCAGTTTGGCCAGACACCATTCATATTCGCCGGCCAACTGATCCACCACACTGCGGTTCTTCATTTCCGCGGGCATCACTTCCCAGGTGTAGGTCTCCATTTCCAAATGAGAGCAGAGTCCGGGATTTTCCTTGAGCGCATCCATCACGCCGAGGAGGTGGTCCGAGGTGTTGTTGAAAAGCGGAGTCGGCTGGCTGTGCAGCGGGATGTGGAAATGGATGCGCCATTCCTCAGATTGGCGATTGGCGATTGGCAATTGGCAATTCAGGGCGTCGCCCAGATCCCGAAAACGAGTGAGCTCGCCGCCTTCGGCTTGAGCGACGACCTGATGCAGGTAAACGTCGTCCGCAAAGGCGCCGAGAGCCGAACGAACTTCCGGCGTGGGCCGGACTTTCAGCGCCGAACTTAAATGGAGTTTGCTGATTTTGATCCGATGCTTCTGGAAACGCCGGAGCACCGCCGCCGGCTCCTCAAATTCGACCGCCAGATGGCAGGTGTCGTAGTTGACCCCGAGGCAATGCTCCAACCTCGGATCGTCCGGACGATCAGCCCGCATCTGGTCGAAGAACTCCGCCGTCTCCGAGCTGGTTTCCAGAAAGCAAAGCGGTTCCGGTTCCAGGCCCAGATGTAGTGTCTTACCGGTTCGTTCGCTCAACGCCGAAATGTGTTCGATGCAGCGCCAGAGGTTTGCCCGCATCTGCCGGATTTGATTCTCGTTCTTGATGAATTCTTTGAACGAACAAGGCACGGTGCTGACGCTTCCTTCCACGCCGCCGGGCACAAGTTGAGCCAACAGGTCGAACAACCGGTTCGTGTACGCCAGGCGCTCTGGCGTCGTCCAGTCCGGCACATAGACCTGCTCCTTGACGCGGCCGCCGTGGAACCGGCCGAAGGGAAAACCATTGATCGTGAAAACGTAGCCATCGTTCTCGTCGAGCCAGCGCTGGAACGCCGCGAGGCTCTTCGGCTCGGAAAGCTCTCGCGACGCCAGGTCGCTCAGACGCAGTCCGATCGCGTACGGCCTGGTGGGACAGACCCGCTCGCGTACGGCCAACGTGTACTGCTGCAACGCCGCGAAAGTTTCCAGCCAACTTTCTCCACGGTGGATGTTTGTCGAGTACGCTAGTTGAAGCCCGTGACTGAGTTGCATGGCCGAAGATTCAACACCAACGGAGCTAGGACGCGAAGCGTAAAGAAGGGAACCGAGTATCCCCTCAATTAAGATAGTTAAGGTGGGGCGACTGCCGAGCCAATGCCATCAAAAGAAAAGCTCCGCAGGAGCGTCGCTCCACCGTCGTTAACCGAGGGGTTACGGAACCGAAGCGAAAGCGCCCGGGTCGAGATAGACGCGGCTGGCTCAGTACTCTTCCGTCATCAGTTTCTCGCCGTGAGCCGGATTGGGAATGAGTCTTCGGCCCTTGGGGTCCACGATCAGATCGAGGTGTCCAAGAGGGATTTGGCCGAGCAAATTGGGGGACTGACTCATCCACCTCGACGACGTCAAAATTCCCCTCGCGGCCCATGAGTTCTAAATGCACCGGATCGTAGGTGTTGCGGCGGCGGATGCCATTCGTGGTTTGAGAGTCCACTTCACCGCTTTTGTCCAATCCGAGCGCTTTGATCACACTCGATTTCAGGTAGAGTCGCGTAGCTCCTGTGTCCACCAGCGCTTCCACACGCAAAGACCGCGGCGCACGCTTCAGCCGTCGGATCTGACGCAACTTGAAATCCAAGTAATTAGTCAGCTTAAGTTCAACGGTGATTCTTCCCATAGGACGGGAGCCTAGGCCAACTTGGATCAGCTACGCCAGCGTGAACTTCGGGCACTGGCTCATGAACTGAACCGGGTTCTGATAAATCATCCGGTCGATGGCCTGTTCGGCGTGCCCCCGCTTCTTCATTTCCAACCCGGTGCGCGGCACGGCCAGCGGCACGCTCACGCCCCAGTCGCACGCGCTGTTCATCCAAAGCCGTTCGTGGCCGTACACCTCAATCATGTCGATGGCGCGCGCCGGGGTGCACTTGGATTCCGGGTAAAGCGTCATCCCCGCCCAGAAACCCGCGTCGAGCACCAGTTTGATCGTGTGCTCCTCCACGTGATCGATGATTACGCGTTCGGGCTTGATCCGCCGGTCGCTCTTGAGCGCATCGATGATCAGGCGGGTGCCCTTGAGTTTGTCTTCGAGATGCGGCGTGTGGACGAGGATAAGCTGGTCCTGCCTCGCCGCGAGATCGATGTGCCACTCCAGGACCTTGATCTCGTTTTTGCTGTTTTTGTTTAGGCCGATTTCTCCGATGCCGAGCACGGTGGGCCGGTCCAGGAATTTCGGGATGATCGACACCACTTCCTCGGCGAGCTTCGTGTCCTCGGATTCCTTTGGATTGATGCAGAGCCAGGTGTAATGGCGCAGGCCGAACTTGGCCGCACGCTTCGGCTCGTGCTCGGTCAACTGGCAGAAGTAATCGTAAAAGCCCTGGACCGAACTGCGGTCAAATCCGGCCCAGAACGCCGGCTCGCAGACCGCCTGACAGCCCGCCGTGGCCATGTCGATGTAATCATCCGTCACCCGGCTGACCATGTGACCGTGAGGTTCGATGTAGCGCATAAATCCGTTGCAAGTTGGAAATTGAGAGTTGAGAGTCGGCCAAGGCCGCAGCCTCTCTCAACTTTCAACTTTCATCCCTCAACTTCCTTGAACGCTCCGCAAGCGGCCTTCGTCGTGGCCTTGGCGATGGGTTTCGTGGTCGGATCACTGAAGGCGAGCAGGACTTGTTTGGCGCGCTGCGGCTCTTTGCCGTCGAGTTCCTTCAAGGCCTGACGAAATGCGTTGAGGCGAAAGTCAGCCTCGCCTTCCGCGCGATCGATGCGGTCGAGAAACGCGGCGAGGTCAATAAGCTTGCACCGCGTGTCCATGAAATAGAGGTCCAGCACTTGTTGGCGTGTCATAATCCTGGCTCGTTGGAGATAAGTGGTCATGGGCATAAATACGATGACGTTCGTTCACCGGGAAACCATAAGAAAAAAGTAGCTCTCGATCCTGTCAATGACAACTAGGATTCCTCAGCGATGGACGCGATGAACGATGAATAGGCAGGGCGAGTCCGTCTCGGCGAGCCGCTCCACGTGCTTGGAACACGTCCGAATCGGCTCGCTGGGGACAGGCTCGCCCTGCCCAGACGTTCATGGGAACGCTGCCATGGCTTCGGAAGCATGCACACAGACAATGAAGGTAAGGACGCGTTCCACCGCGTCCCTGGAATCGCCCTCTCGACCGCTGAGTAAGGTCAGGGACGGAGTGGAATCGAGTGGAATCCGTCCCTGCCCGGTTCATGGGAAGCACGTCGTCTGCCCGCGAATTGTGTTGAACGACGGGGAGAGTCTTTCGATAACGGGCAGGCACCATGAAATGTTTCGTCACCGGCGCAGGCGGGTTTATCGGCGCGAACCTGGTCCACGAACTCCGCGCGTGCGGGCATGCAGTTCGCGCGCTGCTGCGGCCGCAAAGCGATCTTCGCGGCCTTGCCGGCGTCGAGTTCGAGCGCGTCACCGGCGATGTCGGTAATCCGGCGCTTTTGCGGGACGCGATGCGCGGGTGCGACTGGTGTTTCCACGTCGCGGCGAGTTACCACCTGTGGCTGCGCGATTATACCCCGATGTTCGCGGCCAACGTGGACGGGACGCGCAACGTGATCGAGGCCGCGGCAGCCGCCGGCTGCTCGCGCATCATTTACACCAGCACCGTGGGCTGCGTCGGATTGCCGAAATCCCTTGACGGCGTCGTGACGCCGACGGATGAAGCCGCGCCCGTCTCGGAAGCTCAGATGTCCAATCCGTACAAGCTCTCGAAATGGAGAGCCGAGGTGGTCGCCCTCGAACTGGCTGGTCGCGGCTTGCCCGTAGTCATTGTGAATCCGAGCGCGCCGGTCGGCCCTCGAGACGTCAAACCCACGCCCACGGGCAAGGTCATTGTGGACTTTCTGAACCGCGAAATGCCCGCTTACCTCGACACCGGGCTGAACTGGGTTCATGTCCGCGATGTCGCGGTCGGGCACATTCTGGCGGCGGAGAAGGGGCGCGTCGGCGAGCGCTACATTCTCGGCCATGCCGGCGGCAATTGGACGATGGAACAAGCTTTTGCCGTCCTGGAAGAAATCTCCGGCGTGCCCGCGCCAAGATTCCGCGTGCCGTATGGGCTGGCGCTGGCTGCGGCGCACATCGGCGAAGCGCTGGCACGATTCACGGGCCAGCCGCCCAAAGCTCCGTTGGCGGGCGTGCGCATGGCCAAATACAAGATGTTTTTCAACGCGGACAAGGCCGTGCGCGAACTGGGCTTGCCGCAGACTCCTCCGAAGCAGGCGTTGATCGACGCTGTCGAGTGGTTCAGAGCCAACGGGTACGTCAAAACCACTTCTAGAAGGCCGTGAGCTGAGTTCCGGTCGAATCGAACCATGAACAGATCATCGAGTTTGGACCGTGTTCGGTCCAGGCATTGGAATTGAGTTGGTGACATAAATGGCGCACAAAGGGGGAATGAAATCTCCAAACTTTCTCGCCAGCCGGCGGACCTTCATACGAACGATGAGCGCGATGCCGTGGCTGGCGATTTTTGTGGTCGAGGACACCATCGGGAAAGTGCAAGCGGCTGTCGGCAAATCTCCGAAGGGCAACATCTACACGCGAATCGGGGTCCGCCCGCTCATCAATGCGCGCGGGACCTGGACTTATCTGAGCGGTTCGCTGGAACTGCCCGAAGTGCGCGAGACCAAGGCACAAGCCGCCATGCACTTCGTGGACATGTTTGAGTTGCAGCGCGCCGTCGGAAAACGGCTGGCTGAGCTCTCAGGAGCGGAATCGGGCATGGTCACCTCCGGCGCCGCCGGCGCAATGGCCGCCGCGACAGCCGCCTGTATCGCCGGCACCGATCCGGCCAAGGTCTGGCAGCTTCCGGACACCACCGGCCTCAAACAAAGACATGATAGTCGGTAAACGTCTGCGCGAGATTCTGCTTGCGGCCCGGAAGCGTGCAGGGAGACGGATCTCCGAATGAGGTTGGTCGCCGCTACGTTCGTAGCGCAGATTCTTAACAATTTTTCAATCTATCAGTATCGTCGGGAATCGCTGCAGCTTGCGACGATTTTGGACTGCGGTGGCAGAGCGTAGCAGCGACACCGCTTTGCCACGGCTAGCCGGGTAGCTGGGTAGCTCGTGCCTCGCAACCCTGGGCTTTGCGTCGGAATCCCGTTGGGATTCTAAACAGAAAAATTTGCGTGTAATTATAAGGAGCAGGCCGGAGCCTCGCTCCACCGTCGTTAACTGAGAAGTTGCTTACTGAATTACTGTTTGCTGCCCCAGAATCCGCTTGCGCTCCGGGTCATACGGCGCGCGCAAATGCGCCGAGGCTGGATAGCGCTTTCCGTTGACCTCAATCTCAAAGCGCCCCTTGCGGACAGAGTCATCCGTAACGCCCGCCGCGCTGTTCACGTAACCCATGCCGACGGCTCCACCGACCGTGTGTCCGTAAGAGCCGGAAGTCGTGTACCCAACCGGTTGGCCATCGCGGAAAATCGGTTCGCTGCCCCACAGCGTCGGATCGGGATTTTGCAGGACGAAGACCACGAGCCGGCGTTTGACGCCGTTCTTTTTCTGTTCGACGAGGGCTTCGCGGCCAATGAACGGAGTCGGTTTGTTCCACGCGATCGCGAAACCAAGCCCCGCTTCGAGCGGCGTGTCGTCGGGCGAAATGTCCGCTCCCCAGGCGCGGTAGCCTTTCTCCAGGCGCAACGAATTGATCGCGTAATGGCCCGCGTTGATCAGGCCGAGATCCCCTCCCGCTTCCCTCAACGCGTCATAGACCAGCGTCGCCTGGCTCGCGGGTACGTGTAGTTCCCAGCCCAATTCGCCCACGTAAGTGATCCGCACCGCGCGGACAGTCGCCGGTCCCACGGAGATGGTTTGTGCGGTGCAGAAGAGAAAAGCTTCGTTGCCCAAATCAGCCTCCGTCAACCGTCCGAGCAGCGCGCGCGAGTTCGGTCCCATCAAACCCAGAACCGCGTATGCTTCGGTCACATCGACGATTTCCGCGTGTTCGGGCTCGCGGAGGTTGCGCCGAATCCAATCGAGATCGCGCGTCGTCTGGGCCGACCCGGAAACCACGTAATACTCGTCCGCGGCGATGCGGATGAGCGTGAGGTCAGACTCAAATCCTCCGCGTTCGTTGAACAGCCCGGTGTACACCGCGCGTCCCATCGGGATATCGATGTCGTTGCCGCAAAGCCGCTGCAAAACTTGAACGACGTCGCGGCCTCGGAACATGTACTTGGAAAAGCCGCTTTGGTCGAACAGAGCGACGTTTTCCCGCGCGGCGCGGTGCTCGAAGGCCTGGTTGGCGAACCAATTCTGGCGGCTGAAGGAGTATTCAACAACCGGCTTTTCGGCATATTTCTGGAATTTGTCGTGCGCACCTGTGTTGTGGCCCCACTCCTTGCTGCTCCCAGGAGGGGAGCTTCCCGGTGGGACATCGCGGGCCAGTTCCCCTCCTGGGAGGGGAGCAGGGGTGGGTTCATCATTGCGTCGCGCGAACCAATTCGGGCGTTCCCACCCGTTCTTGCACCCGAAGCAAGCGCCTTGGGCGGCGAGGCGGTCGTGGAGCGCGCTTTTGCGCAAACCGCGTCCGGTCTCGAACTCGCGGTTCGGCCAGGCCGGTTGATAATGCAGCCCCAGCACCTCCGTGACTCGCTCGCGCAAAAAGGCCAGGTTGTTGGCGAAAGGCGCGAAGCGGCGCACATCGACCGACCACAAATCCATGGTCGGCTGGCCTTCGCTCATCCATTCCGCCAGATATTTGCCGGCGCCGCCCGCGCTTGCGATGCCGACCGAGTTGAAGCCGGCGGCCACGAACAGGTCCTGTAGTTCCGGAGTCTCGCCCATGAGGAAGTTGTTGTCCGGGGTGAAGCTCTCCGGGCCGTTCACGAACTTCTCAAACTTCACGCCGGCCAGCGCGGGAATGCGCCATTGGCCGGCTTGGAGAGGTTCCGAAAATTTCTCCCAGTCCGCCTCCAGGAGTTGGTAAGAAAAACGGTCGGGAACCGGATACGAAAGCCACGGTTTGGTGTATTTCTGAAACGCGCCCAGCATCACGCCATTTCCTTCGCCTCGGAAATAAAGGCACAGGTCCGGGTCCCGCCCGACGGGCAACTCATCGAAAGCGCCCGAAATTGGAGCGCTCACGACATAATGGTGCTCGACCGGATAGAGCGGAAGATTCACGCCGCACGCCAGGCCGAGTTGCCGCGCCCACATCCCGCCGCAAAGCACGACAAACTCGGCTTCGAGAATTTGAGATTTGAGATTTGAGATTTGAGATTCGGAGCCGGCGCTAGGCAATTGGCTATTGGCGATCGGCGATGCTCCGGAAGCCACACGCACGCCGCTCACCCGGCCCTTCCGGTGCAGCACCTCGATCACGCGGACATTTTCGAGGACGCGGACGCCTCGCGCCTCGGCTCCTTTCGCCAGTGCCAGCGCGACTTCTTTTGGGATCACCTTTCCATCGTGCGGCAACCAGGCCGCGCCCAGGACATCGTCGATCCGAAGCAACGGCCATTTCTCCAGGGCGGCTTTCGGAGCGATGAGCTGGACTTCGACGCCGAACAATTCCGCCATCGCCGCCGTGCGCCGCAGTTGAATCATCCGATCTTCCGAGCGCGCCACAATCAGGCTCCCCACCTGTTTCCAACCTGTGGAATGGCCGGTTTCCTTCTCCAGCGACGCATACAGTTCCGCGCTGTATTTGTTGATCTTGGTCATGCTGTTGCTGGTGCGCAACCGGCCAATCAAACCAGCCGCGTGCCACGTCGTGCCGCCCGCCAGTTGGTTTTGCTCCAGCAGGACGATGTCTTTCCAGCCCAGCCTGGCGAGGTGGTACGCGACGCTGCAGCCAATGATGCCGCCGCCGACAATGACGACTTTGGCTTCGGAAGGTACTGGAGAATTCATTTCGACTCTTTTATTCGCCACGCAAGCGGGTTTTGGAATCAGTGGGGACCGTCGCCTAAGCCGTAACAATTCAGTCAGGAAACCACGAATGAACGCGAATCGACACGGATAAGATTGGCTTCGGGTTGAACTGAAGAGATACGCCTAGGTCATGATCCCCTTCACGACATTTCCATGCACGTCCGTCAACCGGCGGTTGATCCCGTTGTGATAAAACGTCAGCTTCTCGTGATCGATCCCGAGCAAGTGCAGAATCGTGGCGTGGAAATCATAAATGCTCACCGGATTCTCGCACGCGAAATAACCGACCTCGTCGCTCGCACCGTAACTGAAACCCCGTTTGACTCCGGCCCCCGCCAGGAAACACGTGAACGCATCCGGATGATGGTCGCGTCCCGGTGAATTGATTCCTTGCGTGGCCGGACCGCGGCCAAATTCGGTATTCCAGATCACGAGCGTGTCGTCGAGCAACCCACGTTGCTTCAAATCTCGAATCAGTCCGGCCACCGGTTTGTCCATGGTCGCCGCCTGATTTCGATGATTCTCTTCCACATTTTCGTGGCCATCCCAATTGATGCGAGGGCTGCCGAAGGCGCCGCCATTGAACAACTGCACGAACCGGACGCCGCGCTCCAATAGCCGCCGCGCCAGAAGACAGCTTTGTCCGAATCCGCGGCTGGCTTCCCGATCCAGGCCGTAAAGCTGTTTCGTCGCTTCCGATTCGCCGCTCAGGTCGGTCGCTTCCGGAATGCTCAACTGCATTCGCGCGGCCAGCTCGTACGAGCGAAGGCGCGCCGCGAACGCGGTGTCACCCGGATGCGCTTCCGCAAAGTCCCGGTTCATGCGCTCGATGAGTTCGGATCCAATCGCTCGCGCTGAAGACGAGATTTGCGGCGGCGTCTTGAGATCGGGAATCGGCTCCGGCGAGTTGGTGCGGAACGCGACGCCTTGATAGTGCGCGGGCAGGAATCCCGCCGTCCAATTGATCGAGCCGCCCGCGGGCAAGCCGCGCTGATCCGGCAGCACGACGAAGGCCGGCAAATTTTCGTTTTCGGTTCCCAGGCCGTAACTCAGCCAGGCACCCATGCTGGGAAAGCCGTTCATCGTGAACCCGGTGTTCATCTGAAAGCTCGCCGGCGTGTGGTTGTTGCTCCGGGCCACCAGGGAATGAATGAAGGTCAGTTCATCCACGACGCCGGCCAGGTGCGGAAGCAAGCTGCTCACAGGATGCCCGCACTGGCCGTGCGGACGAAACTCGAACGGACTTTTCATCACCCGGCCCGGCTGGCCGAAGAAGCCTTTGTTCTCGCCTTTGCCCTCCAGCGTCCTGCCGTGGAATTTCGCCAGATCGGGCTTGTAATCGAACGTGTCGATGTGGCTGACACCGCCGGCGCAAAAGACCTGTACGACGCGTCGCGCTCGCGGCGGGAAATGAGGCAGCCGGGCCGGAACGCCGGATGTCTTCCCGGCAGCGCGCGCTTCTCGATCCAACATCCAGGCCAGCGCGATGCCCCCGATGCCGCCCGCCGTGCTCCACAAGAAATGGCGGCGGGAGAGAAGCGGAGGAGAACTGGTTTTCATACTGTGACAGGGCAAGTTCGTTCAAACGCGAATCCAGAGCGTGGCTTCCGCGATGCTCCACTGAAACTTTCGCGCGTGTTCCCGAATCAGAAACGGCAAGTCTCTGCGAAAGGCGAGGCTAAAATCGGGTTCGAGGATGCCCCGCAGCGCCTGCAGCGTTGTCACCGCCACGCCGTCCTTCTCGTAACCTCCAAGCCATTTCTCGCGTGGGGTGTAATCCGTCAGCCACGTGTACGGCGATGTGATAATCAGTTGTCCGGCGAGCCGGACCAATCGGCACAACCCGCGCAGGCAAGCTTCTGGGTCCGAGAGCCGGTCGATGAGATTGGCCATCAGGATCACGTCGAATTCGCCCAGGCCCGGGCGGAGATTCTGCGCGTCGCCGACCTCGAAGTGAACGCGGCGGCGGTCGATTTCTTTCGGAACCGAACCCACGGCGGCCTTGGCCAGTGTTCCTTCTTCGAGGTACTGGTAGGACAAAGCGCCTTCACGCCGCAGGCGCTCCGCCGCTTCCACGAAACGCCGGGAGCAGTCGATCCCGACCACGCGCTCGCACAGTCGAGCCAGTTCGAAAGTGGACCGGCCCACCGCACAGCCAAGGTCCAGCGCAACGGCATTGGAGGGTAGGCGCTTCGGATCGAGACATTCCCTCACGCACCGCACCGGAAAATCCAGCGCGTCCGATGGCCCAAAGGGAAAGGAGAGGACCTGATCGCGCGTGCCGTAATGGAAAAGGAGGTACTCCGACAGCGCCCGATCCGATTCATAAAAGCTGGAGATCATGCTCCCGGAGCGAGCAGGCTTCGGAGGTATTCTGCGGGTCGAAAATTCCGAAGCACAACTTTCGTCTCCCCGTCGCGGCGCATCCGGACTTCGGGAACCTGGATTTCCGGCGTCTTCGTCGGCGAAAAAAGAATGTCGTCGTGGGTCGCGTTTTGCGGCTTGGCGAAGCGATCGGGAGTGAGGCTGCCGCCGAGGTGATCGCTCCGCCCTGTGGCGACGTGGAATGTTCCCAGAATCTTCTCGTCTTGAATGTCGCGGCCGGACACCGGCAACTCCTGCGTGCCGAAGCCCAGCTCACCGAGTTCTCCCGTTAGAGGATCGGAACCTAGTTTCTGGTTGTGCGAATCGATGATCTCTTGTTCGCCCGCCAACAGCCGGGCCTTCTGAATGCGCCCATCCGAAACCTCCATCAGTCCGAGGGTCCCGTTCTCATAGCGCATCGGGAAGCTTCCCTCCGCGCCTGTCGGCACGAAATAGACTTCGCCGGCCGGGAGATTGGCCACATCCGGCTTTTCGCCGCGACAGAGCCCGCGACTCTTTTGGGCTTCTTGCTGGCCGCAATGGATGGTGAGCCGCGTCGTGGTGGCGCCTACCGTGAAATCGATCTCGAATTGATCGGAGCGCGTGAGTCCCTGGCGCAATTTCTCCGCTTGCCGGCTCACTTCGTCGTAATCCACGGCCAAGCCTGTGCGCAGGATGATTTCGTTCAAGCCGTGCATGGTGGCGCCGCGAAAACCGAAGCGTTTGGCGAAAGCCGTTAGCGGCGCGGTGGCGGAAAAGGTGGAGACACAGAGCAAGACGTTGAACCGGGGATAAATGTCGCGCTCGAAACTCAAGGCGCGGCCTGCGACATCGACCGCGCTATCCGGGAGATCCAGGTTGCTTCCGCCCGTGACGCGATACGCGAATAGTTCGCCGCCCTGCAAATTCAGCTCGGACAGTACGCGTCGCTTTAGCCCCTGGTAAATCACATCGTGGGCGAGCTTCTGGACCGCCAGGTCAGGGTTCTTGAGAAACGCGAACTGCTTCAGGTCTGCGGGATCGGGGAGATCGATGAGGATCGCGATTCTTTCGCCCGCTTTTGGCGCAAAAACCGTCCGTAACAGCCGAGTCAAATCAAATGGCGGAAATTGAAAATGTTTCATCGTCCGGAACCTGTTCGTTGGCCTGCGATTGTGCCTTCAGAATCTGTCATGAGAAGGCCCATCCGTCCATGCCGTAGATTCTCTTGATTCTCTTGACTTGGTTCCCGGCGTGGTTCATCTGATACCAGTATGGCTACCTACATCACTTTGATTCGTTTCACGGAACAAGGCGTCAAGAATTACCGGAAATCTCCGGAGCGCGCCGCCGCATTCGAGGCGGCTGCGGAAAAGGCCGGCGCCAAAGTTCGCGTCGTTTATTGGACTCTAGGAGATTACGACGGCGTCGTTCTGTTTGACGCGCCGGACGAAGAAACCGCCACCAGCCTGATGCTTGCGCTCGCGGCACAGGGGAACGTTCAAACTACAACGCTTCGGGCCTTCGACGCGCGCGAAATGAAAGCCATCGCGGACAAAGCGGCGAAGATCAAACTCTAAGAGCGTGTCCGAAAATTGCGCGGGGTCCTGCGGCGAGGGATTTTGGCTGTGGCCAAGGCGGCGAGGTCCGAGCATCCCCAACGCGGGCTGTAAGGACCGAGCCAACGCAGGCCACGGACAAAAGAC
>VHCZ01000032.1 GCA_016871535.1 Verrucomicrobiota bacterium | reverse complement strand
TTCTTTTTCGCCAGACTTCGTTGCTTGCTCCTTACAGATCCACTTCGGGATATGCTCGTCGCTCGCGCCTCGTCTGGCCGAAAAATCCCTTGCCGCGAACGTGAGCGTATTTATGAAATGGACCACTAAGATAGCGGTCGATCCCTGCCGCAGCGGCCCGTCCATCTCGCACCGCGTGAACCACCAGGCTTGGGCCGCGGACCAAATCCCCGCCGGCAAAAATCCCTGGCACGTTCGTGGTCTGATCCGAATTGACGATCACTCCGCCCCATTCGTTCGTCGCGATCTTGAGAACAGGACTCACGCCGGACAGCGGCGGCGGATCGAATCCGTAAGCGATGAGGACAAGCTCCGCGGAGGCCACGAACTCGGACCCGGGAACAGCCCTGGGTTTTCTCCGGCCGCTCGCATCCGGTTCGCCCAACTCCATGCGCACACAATGAACCTGCGCGACCTGGCCCTCCGCGTTGCCTTCGATGGCGATTGGATTCGTGAGAAAATGAAACTGAGCGCCTTCTTCCAGGGCGTTGTAGTATTCCTTTCGGCTCCCGGGCATGTTGGCGAGATCGCGCCGGTACAGGCAGACCGCCTCGCGCGCGCCGCGGCGAATGGCCGAGCGCAAACAATCCATCGCCGTGTCGCCCCCGCCCAGGACCGCGACCCTTTTGCCCGCGACATCGATGGGAGGCACTTTTGCCAGCGCGCCCACTTTCGTCTGGGCCAAAAACGGCAGGGCATCGACGACCCCCTTCAGTTCAACGCCGGGAACGTCCGGAACCTTTGGCACCTGAGCCCCAATCGCGAGAAAGACCGCATCATAGCGGCCCCGGAGTTCGCCCAATGAAAGGTCGCGCCCGAGCGTGACGCCGAGGCGAAAGTTGATGCCGCGCTCCCGCAAAACTCCCAAGCGCCGCTCCACGACGCCTCGCTCCAGCTTGAACGAAGGGATGCCAGTCATGAGCAAGCCGCCGGGCACGAGCTGCGACTCGAAGACAGTGGCCGCGTAGCCCAGCCTGGCCAACTCGTCGGCGCAGGCCAGCCCGCCCGGCCCCGAACCGACGACGGCGACTCGTCCTCCGTTGCGCGGGGCGGTGCAGCCGTGGATTTCTCCGCGCGCCAGCGCGTACTCATTGATGAACTTCTCCACGCTGCCGATGGCGACGGGATCCGAGCGGGCGTTCAGAATGCACGCGCCTTCACAAAGCCGATCTTGAGGACACACGCGCGAACAGATTTCCGGCATGTTGCTCGTCGAGTGCGAGAGCGCGGAGGCTTCCAGAAATCTCCCGTCGGCCGCGAGAGCCAGCCATTCGGGGATGCGGTTGGCGAGGGGACAACCCGTGCGGCACATCGGTTCGGGGCAGTGTAAGCAGCGGCTGGCTTGCTCCCGCACCGCGCGTTCGTCGAACAGGAGGTCGATCTCGCGAAAATCGCCGATCCGTTCTCGCGCGAACCGCTTGGGCGGAGCGACGCGGCGGACCATTTGCCAGGCGTGCTTGGGTTTCCAAGCAGGGCTGGTTTGCGCGCTTGGGTTCACCGGAATTCCAGGAGCCGTTATGGAACTCGGACCTCGTAATCCGGATCATCTCGCCATTCTCCATCCACCAGGAATCGATACCGGTGGACGCCCTCCGACAACGGCACGGTCGCATGCCAGTCGCCATCGGCTCCCTTCAGGAGACTGATCGGACTCTGTTGCCAGTGAGTGAAATCGCCCACGAGCAAGACGCTCTGTGCGTCAGGCGCGTGGAAGGAGAACAGGCGGTTCACCTCGCAGGGTTGTGCAGCTTTCATAGGTCGCTTCTTTCTTTGGTTCGCGCCGGTGAGAGAGGCACGCTCTCTCGAAACACAATTTTCGGATTTCAAAGTGAAAATGCCCTGCCGGCGTTGAAGGAGCCACACGCCGCTTGGCATGGAGTCACCCTTTCTTGACTGGCGAGTTTGGTCATGCGCAAACACTCCAGAGGCCCCGCTTATCTTCGTCCTAAACTTAGAGCGTGTCCGAAAATTCCGCGGGGTCCTGTTCTCGCGCCAAAGGCCGGATGGCGAGGCGCAGCGAAGGAGAATATCCTCCCTGGATCTTCGACTGAGGAGCAACGAAGCCAGGCGGCCTTTGGCGCGAAAACCCTCCGGGCGGCGGGTCTTTTGTCCGTGGCCTGCGTTGGCTCGGTCCTTACAGCCCGCGTTGGGGATGCTCGGACCTCGCCGCCTTGGCCACAGCCAAAATCCCTCGCCGCAGGACCCCGCGCAATTTTCGGACACGCTCTTAATCGAAAACCTTGTTGCAAATAGCGCCTCAGTTCACATCGGTAGGGCGAGTCCGTCCCGGCGAGCCGTGTCCGACGTATCAGGAACACGTTGAAGACGGCTCGCTGGGACAGGCTCGCCCTACCCAAATCAAAATGAGAACCGCCAGTCATAGTCGTTGAGGCCTTAAAGCGCTGAAGCGCCGTCTGGAGCGGTTCGCCAGTGGGACTCGCCCTGTTTTTTCCAGCTCGCGGCAAAAAAGAGGCAGCGTTGAACAAACCACGTGTAGTGAGGCGGCCTCTTCGCCTGTATGAACCGGACAGCTTATGAACGCTTTTGCGTCGCCCAAAACCGCCAATCCGGATTGTGAAATTTGCGGAGCGCAATCTCTCTGCCCCCTGACCGAAATCCAGGCCGGAACCACCGTGCGCATCCGGCGGTTGAACGTTTCGGACGAGCTTTGCCAGCGTTTGCGAGAGATCGGCTTCTTCGAGCAGCAGGTGCTCCAATGCCTGGCGCAACGCGGCGGCGTCATTTGCCAGATCGACAATTGCCGGATGGGCATCGGCGCAAAGCTGGCCGAGGGAATTCTTGTCGAACGGATTGCCGTGCCCTGCTGATAGCTCGCGCGCAGATTTTCAATAATCTTCCAGACTGCAGGTCAGCGCCCAGTGCATCCACAAGTTGTCGCTGACTCCGTCCGTTGTAGCGCAGAGTTGCACTCTATCCTATCGACCAGATCTCGCTACCATGCCACCGGCAACTGAGTGCGATTGAAACTGTCGGTCAATGAAGGCTTCTCCCTCTCTTCCCGAAGAGAGGAGAGGGCCGGGGAGAGGAGGTGCGTTGGCTCGCTTCTCATGTTTCCAAGAGACCCCTCTCTCCAACCCTCTCCCCACTCGTTCCTCCTGGGGAGAAGGAAGTCAATCGGAGTCGCTGACCGCCACTCTTAAGCGCACCCCCGACAACGGGTGGATGGCCCTCGTGACCGCTTCACGATTGCTTCGGGCTACGAAACTCGTTAATCGTTTCGCCATCGTGAAAAGCCGAACCTGCACCGCTCATCGCCACCAAATTCTTCAGACGAACTCGATCCTCCGCCCACTGCCATCCGTGCTGGGCGCCGTCATAACCATCCTGGCGTTAATCGCGGCATGTGCCTTGGCCGCCGAGAACGTCCTCACGCCCCATCGCATCGCTGAGCTCCGGCAAGTGACCACGGCCGTCATTTCGCCTGACGGCAGCCGTGTCGCCTACACCTTGGGCGTGCCGCGCCAGCCAAACGTGGACGAAGATGGCGAACCGTGGAGCGAGCTGTGGATCGTCGGCGCCCACGACGGTGCCGCGCGGCCTTTTGTCACGGGCAAAGTGAGCGTCAGTGCGGTACGCTGGACCGCGGATGGCCGCCTGATCGCGTTCCTCGCCAAACGCGGAGACGACAAATCCAAAGCGCTCTACCTCATTCCCGTCGATGGCGGTGAAGCGCGCAAAGCCGCTGAAATCGGCTCGGACATCGCAGCCTATACACTGGCCCCGGATGGCCGGCGCGCGGCGCTCATTGCCAGCGAGGCTGAACCTGAGGCAAAAAAGAAACTTCAAGAGAGAGGATTCAAGGCCGAGATTTACGAAGAGGATTGGCGGCCCGCCAAGATCTGGCCGGTGACGCTCTTCGAGAAAGCTCCTTCCAAACCGCTCCCGTTCGAGGGCCACGTTTATCAAGCGCACTGGAGCCCCGTGGATGATCGGCTGCTCGTGACCGCCGCTCCGACGCCGTCAGTGGATGATTCGTTCATGCGCCAGCAAGTTCGCGTGCTCGACGCCAGGACCGGAGAAGGGCTCGCGCGCGTCGATAATCCAGGAAAACTCGGCGGCGTCGCATGGAGCCCGGACGGCAAACGAATCGGTTTGATCGCCGCGGCGGACGTTCACGATCCCGACCCCGGCCGGCTCATGGTGGCCGATGCGGCCGGCGGTCCGCTGCGCGAACTTCTGCCCGGCTTCGATGGAGCAGTCAGCCATTTCGAATGGGCGGGCAACCACACGATCAGCTACGTCGCGGCCATTGGCGTGGAAACCGTCTTTGCCAAGATTGATGTGGGATCGACCGCGCGCGAGCCGCAGCCGATCTTCGGGCCAACCGGCCCCGTTCTTGGAAGCTTATCGATTTCGGAAAACGGCCAACACGCGGCTTTGATCGCGAGTTTTCCCGCGCATCCGCCGGAGCTCTTCACCTGGCGCCAGGGCGACGCCACGCCCAGACGCCGCACCGACAGCAATCCGGCTCTGGAGAAAACTCGGCTCGCGCGCCAGGAAGTGATTCGCCACAAAGCGCGCGATGGCCTCGCACTGGAGGGCATCCTCATCCGTCCGCTCGATGAAAAACCTGGGACGCGTTACCCGTTGATCCTGGCCGTGCACGGCGGACCTGAAGCGCATGTGAGCCACGGCTGGCTGACGACTTACAGTTTGCCCGGCCAGGTGGCGGCGGCGCGCGGCATGGCCGTGTTCTATCCAAATTACCGCGGCAGCACCGGCCGCGGCGTGGCGTTTTCCAAACTTGGCCAGGGCGACGCCGCCGGGAAGGAATTCGACGACTTGATCGACGCGGTGGACCACCTGATCTCAATCGGGCTGGCGGATCGCGCAAAAGTCGGCGTCACGGGCGGTTCCTACGGCGGTTACGCCACGGCGTGGTGCTCGACGCGTTACTCCGAACGATTCGCCGCCGGCGTGATGTTTGTCGGCATCAGCGACAAGCTTTCCAAGGTCGGCACGACGGACATTCCGAATGAAGAGTTCTATGTCCACTCCTTGAAGCGGCCCTGGGACGATTGGAAATTCCTGCTCGAACGCAGCCCGATCTACCATGCCGCGCAAGGCCGCACGCCCTTGCTGATTCTGCACGGCAAGGACGACCCACGCGTGAACGTCGGCCAGTCGCGGGAACTCTATCGCCATCTCAAACTGCACAATCGGGCGCCGGTGCGATTGGTCCTTTATCCGGGCGAAGTGCATGGCAACCGCAAGGCCGCGGCGCGTCTGGATTACAATCTCCGACTGATGCAATGGATGGAGCATTACCTCCAAGGGCCGGGCGGCGCGATGCCGCCGATGGAGATTACTTACACCGACCCGGCGTCGGGAAATTGAATTTCAACAGGAGGACACGGAGGCAAGAGAGATTCCGGGGCTGGGAAGACGGCCACGAGCAAGCATGACGACCAGGAGCAGAAAGAAGATTGCGTGGATCGGATTCGGGTGGGGGCATTGGCATTGGCCGTTCTTGCCGCCGCGATCCTGACTCAAAGCCGGGTTGGTTCACCTCAAAGGGTCAGATGGCCTCAGGAACTTGAACCTCAGTCGCACGGCGTGGGAGCTGTTGATGTCATCCGCTTTTTCTCATGCAAGAACCTTGGCGTTGTGGGGCAGGCTTTCCAGCCGGCTTTCCAGCCTGCCGGTTTGGGAGACTTTCCAGTCCCCGGCAGTGCCGCTCGGGAAACGGAGCTGGAAAGCTCCGTGAACCCGCAGGCTCGAAAGCCTGGGCTACTTCGCAATGGCCTCGCGAAAAGCATTGAATTCGGATTCCCCGCGCCTACTATCCTGACTCGGCGCAACTGACGGTTGCGACTCTTGGTCGGGGCGTAGCGTAGCTTGGTAGCGCGTCTGAATGGGGTTCAGAAGGTCGTGAGTTCAAATCTCACCGCCCCGACCACTCTCCCCAGACGAATCTTAAGAGCCTGTCTGAAAACTCTGAGGCGAGGAGGGCGTTTCTGCAACCCGGCCGGTTTCTCTCTTCTTCACCAGCGATGGCCAGTTCAGCACGACGGTGAGCGTCCGCGGGGTCTGCGCTTGCTCGCTCAACGTGTTCACGAGAAGACGCTGGCCGTCATCGCTCGGTTGGTACTGGCTCAAAAGCCCGCGCGTCGGAACGCGCACTTTGAAAAGGGGCTGCGCGGGCGACGCCCGGAAAATTGGGCCCGCGCCATCGACCACCGCGAATCGTTTCTTTCAACTTCTCCTGGCTCTTCTGCCGAGGCCATTAATAACCCAGAAAGTCGAATCCCCCACGTTGCGTGGCGTCCACGAGGCGGGTCTTGGTCGGGTGCAGTTGCAAACCTTCGGCTTCCACCCAGTGCTTCACCTCATCCAAAGCGGCTTGCGCTTCGGTTTGGCTGCGGCATTGGATAATGAAGTCGTCGGCCGTTACTCCGATACACTGCTCCGGGGCCGCGACAACGTTCTGCCACTTCTTGAGCGACGCTACGGACCAACGGCCAGGGCGTGCTGCGGAGCTTTTGGCTGCACGTTCGGCACCGAAGCGCCTTCCGCTTGTTTGAAATGCACTTTGGAACGCAGCAGCAGTGTGCCCAGGCAAAGATCCGCGAGCGGGAACACGACGTTGAAGTTCTTGTGCATGTAACGGTGATGGAGCAAATGGTGCCCGTTCAACCGGAAGAAGATGCCGGAACGTTCGACGTTCCGTTGCCGCGGCAAGTGCATGCACCAGTGGAGGTATTCGTAAGCGCCGTAGTAAGCGCTGCAAGCCAGCAGGGAGCCGCACACAATACCCCAGTGACCGGACCACCAGGAGGCCAGGACAAAAGGAATCTGGCAAGCGGCGATCAGCAAAGGGCCGTTCCACCACGCCATGGGGATGGTCGGCTTGTCCTTTTCGTCAATCAGGTGATACGTGTAGTCCGCGCGGAAGATGCGGTGATGGACCAGGGCGTGGCGCTCGAAGGGGTAGGTGAAGACCCCGACTGGCTGGTGCATCAGATAGCGATGCAAGGTCCATTCAAAAAATGAGCTGTAAACGGTGCCGAGTACAACTCCGATTGTGGTCCAAAAAATAAATAAAGACATCATCGCTGAGTAAAATGCCTCCGTTCATCCGTCCCCATTGGAGCGGATCAGCGGAGGCGGTAAGTAATTCGGGCCTTTGTCAAATCGTAGGGCGACATTTCCAGCCGGACGCGATCGCCGGTGGTCAGCCGCACGAAGTGTTTGCGCATTTTGCCGGACAAATGCGCGAGGACTTCGCGATCATTGTCGAGCCGGACGCGGAACATTGTTCCGGGCAGAACCGTGGCCACGGTTCCTTCCAGTTCAAGATGTTCGTCGCTCATCTGGTTTTCGTGGGAATGCTGAGCCGCGCGGACGCGAAGTCATCGTTAATGTCGTGAGTATTGTTGACGGCGCGGGCCTCGACTAAAACCTTCCCCGCCGCCGCGTTCTTCGCGCGGACGCGCCTCGTTCACGGTGAGATTGCGGCCGCCGATGCTTTTGCCCGCCATCCCCTCAATCGCCGCTTTCGCCCCCTCGGGCGTGGCCATAGTGACGAAGGCAAAGCCCCTGGAGCGCCCGGTGCTGCGATCCGTGATGAGATTCACTTCCGTGACCGGGCCGAAGGCCGTGAAAGTGTCCTGGAGGTCGTTTTCGGTGGTGTCGAAGGATAGATTCCCGACATACAATTTCGTGTTCATTATGATGATGTTATTCGACTAGACTGACTTGCTGCTTGCGGGACCGTTCCCGGCTGCCGGGTTTCAAATCATCACTGAAACGGGTTCAACTGAAGATTCACCAGGTCTGCGGAAGCTGGACAATCAAATCTAAGTGGGGGGGACAATGTCACAGCCGGCCCGCAAAGCAAGAAGTATTTCTTTTCGCGCCGGCGCCGGAGGCGTGGCGTCATAGAATTACGTTTGGACAGACGTAAAGCGTTGACAAGTCAACCGGATTCAATTCATGATTCCCGCCTGTTCAGCTTTGGTTCCAGGCATGAAACTGTTTGCTCTTTCTCCACGATTCCAATGCGGTTCGACCCTGTGTTCCCAGGCGTTTCGCTTTTTCGTGGGATGGCTGCAGCATGCGTCAGCCTGGTGATGGCAAGACACAAAGGCAAAAAAACTATTCCCGATACGCACATGAAAGCACATCTCGCAAGCATCACTATCCTGGCCTTCGCCCTGGCTCAAATCGCCACGGCGCAGACTAAACAACCAGGCAATCCGGAGGACAACGGCCTTCTGCCGAAGACCGATACGTTCTACATCAACGTCCCGCCGGACAACCTTAATAATGGCAAAGTGGAAAGTCTGGGCGTCGCGATCGCCAATAATGGAAATGTCATCGTCGGGTGGGAAGATGACGGTGACGGCGTCACGGACTTCGAGGCGGTTTGGATGCTGTTCGATCCCGCGGGCAAAGCCTTGAGTTCCGACGGCGAAGTCCACAAAGCAGATGGCACCAAAGTGACCACCAGGTACCGCGCTTTCTTCCGGAAGGATGGCACCCCGGTTTCCGGGCACACTTCCTGGGGTCCAAAAATCAAAGCGAACTTGTTCGGCGACGGTTTCGGCATGGGGGCGACTGCCTTCGAACTGGGTTTGGATGTGCCGGAATTCGCCAGCATCCAAACAACACCCGCGGGAGATGCGGGCGATTTTCCTGCCGTCCAATTGCTAACAAACGATGGCAAGCCCATCGGCATCGTCTCCGGAGTCGATGATGCCTATGCCGACACGGGCGGAGACATCCGCATCGGCGACTGGGAGTACCTTTCCAATGGCAACATCGTCATCGTCGGCGAGAGCCGTCAGAAACAGGACCTAGTCGATAAGTACAAAGGCGCCTCCGCCGAGAATCACGCGATCTACCGCATTGTCGATCCCACCGGGAAAGAGCTCCGACCTGTTGGGCTGGTCAGTTCCGAACCGGTGAAGAGTGAGATCTGGCACGGCGTCGGAGTCACCAAAAACGGGTTCGCCGTTCGGTTTTCCTGGAGCGGCGTGGGTGCGGTCCGCTTGTTCGACAACAGCGGCGCGCCGATCTCGACAAACATCGATATCGCCAAGATCACCGGAAAAGCGGGGGCCGCCAACGGCGGGCGCGGTGATGGACTGGGTTTTCACGGAAATGGTGTCGATGCCTACGTCGTCGTGAACAGCGGCACGGATGAACAAGGCGCCAAACAGGTTTGGCTCACGGTCCTGAACTCCACGAACGGCAGCGTGCGGTGGTCGCGCGCCGTGGCTGACGACATTACGCTAAATGGACCGGATCGCGTGGACGCGGCCATTGATGCCAGCGGGCGCGTAATCGCGGTGTTTGACGATACGAGCGCCACGGGCGGAGCGAACCGGCTGGTGCTTGGGCGGATGTTTGATGAGAGGGGTAACCCACTGGGCGGCACGTTTTACGTCAGTGAGATCGAGAATGGGCCAGGTGCAACCCTGGAATCTCGGCAAGCGCGCGTCGCTTGGCGCGGGGGCCTGGCCGTTGTGGTCTGGCAGAGTCGGAACGAGCCAACCTCTCCCGACAAACGCGTGGTCGCCGGGAGAATGTTCAGCACCTTCACCGCCGGCAGCGTGGAGTCCGTCGGACTAAAGCGGATTGTCGCCGACACACCCGTCATCAATCCGCAGGCCGATGCCCTCGGAAACTGGGAGCCGTATATCAGCGTCCTGGGCAACAGCGTTTTCTTGATCGGAGGCAACACCTTCGCGGACGGCTCGGCGACCGAACAACGATACGTTGTGGCGCTCCAACCTGTGGACGGCAAACCCATGAAACTGGGCGATGGGTTCTTCGGTGATGACGGCAAACCTTACAAAGGCCAGATCAATGCCTCGCGCCAAAACGGAAATCCAGGCCGTGTCGCCGGAGACAAGCGGCCTGGCGCGGTCAATTTCATCGTCGGCGGCGAAGCTTCCCCGCACGTGTTTCCGGCGTTCGGCTCGGACAAGAGATGGACGCTAGGATTCGATCGCGGTGCGGATGGCCGTTATGCCGTGGTTCAGACCTTCAAACTGGATGCGGCGACGTTGACTCAAACTTCGTTGAGTAGAGCCATCGACGCGGTGAATGGACGGCTGACTTCGGGAACGCCCGCAGTCACGCCTGAAATCGGACGTTTTGGCGGAGACGTCGCAGGACTGGATAACGGGAATTTCGTCGTCGTGGCCGATGACCGCTCGAATGCTCGGGCGACCGACCGTGCCGCCACTGCGGTGATCATCGCGCCGGACGGAACGATCGTGAAAGATTCGTTCACGATTGACATGGGCCAGATCTGGTCGAACGTGGCGGCGTATCAAGGCGGTTTTTGCGTTCGCGTCAACGGCAACCTCCGGTTCTACGACAATGCCGGCAATCTGAAGGGCACTGTGGCCCAGAGCGCTTCTGGTGAAACGTTCGACGGGGGCCGGGGTGATGGTACCCGCATCGCCAGTCATATCAACAGCCCGTATGTCTTTCTGGCGGGCAAGGTGACCAGCGGTGCTTTGGTGAAAGTCGCCGCGTTTGATTCCCGCGATCAAAAGTTCGTCGCCGTCACGGAAGTGAGCGAGCCGGCCTTCACGGGTGACTTCGACCGCGTCAATATCGCTGTGGACGCGTTGAACCGCCTGACGGTCTCGTGGGTTTCCAAGCCGCCGGGTTACGAGCAACAGCAGGTCGCCGCGCGCGTGCTGGCCTTTGACGGCGCCAAGAAAGCCTTCACGCCGTTGACCAAAAGTTTCCTCGCGTTTTTGAACGCGTCCAAGACGGGCGGAATCCGCACGTTGCAGATGAGTGTGGCTACGACTACGAAAGAAATCTGCATCGCGGCCAAGGGCGAAATCAATCTTCAGAACAAAGCCGAACTGGGCGTGACTTCACCGCGGGAAGTGAACCTCTTCACGGTCATCAGCCATCCCGATCCAAAGGATGATCCGACGACGCCTGCGGGCGGCGCACCGGTCCCGGCAATCATCACGAACGTTGTGGAAACAGGGGGCGACAACGAAGCGACTGACACGATCATCGCGAAGTGGACCGGCCAAACGTTCCCGGTTTCCGTCGCCAATGAACCTATCCCGGGTGCCGTGATCGGGGAGAAGTACACCGTCGGGCTTTTCGGCAATCATTCCCCGGCGTTTGTGGACCGCAATCATCGCTACACCAACGCCTCGGACACCGTGTCGATTCCTGCTTACCTGGTCGGCGGCGAATACATCATGTCCGGCAATGACAATCGCGACAACGCGGGCTATCGCCTGGATGTGACTGTCGCGCAGGCCGTGCAAGTCTATCTGTTGATCGACAATCGTCTGGGCGACCCGAACAGCGCCAACAACACGCCTCCTGCGCTAGGCCCCACGAAAATGCAATGGGTGCTGGTTGAAGGGTGGAAACCGATGGTGTCGGGCAAGAATCGCGCGGGCAGCGCGACCGCTCCGGACGAAGTGGGCATTGACGAAGGCGCGGACGGAACGATCAACCAATGGTATTCGGTCTATACAAAAGCCTTTCCGGCCGGCACCTTCCAACTCAAGCAAGCGGACAACGCCGGCCTAAACATGTACGGCGTGGTGGTGACGCGGGCCACGGGGGGAGTTGCTCCTCCGGTGGGAGGCAGGCCCGCGTTTGGCAAATCGACTCTGAGCGGAACCACGCTCACGATCACCTGGACCGGGGGCGGAAAGCTGCAAGAAGCTTCGGACGTGACCGGCCCTTGGACGGATGTGGCCGGCAATCCGCAGGGCACATTCAACGCGCAAACGGCGGGCCCGCGCAAGTTCTACCGCCTGCTGGCCCCGTAATTTCGGCTGACTACTCGCGAAGACCGGGCTGCATTGCCCGGTCTTTTTTTGTCTTTCAACAGCGGTGTTGCCAGTGCCCCGGCGACAACCGTATCTTCGCGCGACTGATTCCAGATCCTAATCATGAGACTGACTTTATGAGTGTCCGCGTTCGTTTCGCGCCCAGTCCCACGGGCTTCCTTCATATTGGAGGCGCCCGGACGGCGCTCTTCAACTGGCTGTATGCCCGACACACGGGCGGAACGTTCGTTCTCCGCATTGAAGACACGGATGCCGCCCGCAACACGCAGGAAGCGGTCGAAGTGATTCTGAACGGGTTGCGATGGCTTGGACTGGATTGGGACGAAGGGCCGACCAGCGGTGATCCCAAAGGCGCAAGCCGAGGCAGTTTCGGCCCGTACTTTCAATCGCAGCGCGGACCCATCTACAAACAGCGCGTGGCAGAGCTGATTCAAAAGGGCTGCGCTTACGAACACGAAGGCGCGGTGAAATTCAGAATGACCCGTGAGCCGATCCTCATTCGCGACCTGATTGTCGGCGAGGTGAAGCGGGAATTGACCGACCGCGAAATCGAGGATCCGGATTTTGTGATTGTGCGTTCGGACGGCCAGCCGGTGTTTCACCTGGTAAATGTGATTGATGATCTGGAAATGCGGGTGACTCACGTGATCCGCGGCGAAGATCATCTTTCCAACACCTCCAAACACATCGCGCTGTTTCAGGCGTTTGGCGCCGAACCTCCTGCCTACGCCCACATCCCGCTGATCCTGAACCCCGACGGCACCAAGATGAGCAAACGCGACAAAGGCGCGTCGCTCACCGCTTACGAAGCGGAAGGGTGCGTCCCCGACGCGGTGGTGAACTATCTCTGTTTGCTGGGCTGGTCGCCAAAGCAGAATCGCGAAGTGTTGGCCCGAGAGGAAATCGTTCAGCTCTTCGATCTGCCGCAGATTCTCCGCCACAACGCGCGCTTCGACGCGAGCAAACTCCAATGGCTCAACGGCGAATACATCCGAACGATGAGCCGGGAGCGTTTCCAGGACCTCGGCGTGCAGGCGTTGAATCGCGCGGGCTTGCCAGTGGCCCGTTTCAGCCCGCAGTACATTCGCGCCGCGCTGGAAACTTGCGTGGGCAAGATCAAACAATTCTCCGAACTGGCGGATTACGCCGGATTTTATTTCGTCGATGAACTCGCTCACGACCCGGCGGCGGCGAAGGCGAATCTTGGTCAGGACGAACGCGCCCGGCTGTCGAGCTTGCGCGCGGCCTTTGCGGAGTTGGAGCACTTTAACGCGACCGCGGTTGAGGTCGCGCTGAAGGAGACGGCTCGGAGCCTGGGGGCCAAGGTCGGCGCTCTGGTGCACCCGTGCCGGTTCGCCTGTACCGGTCGGACTTCCGGACCAAGTCTCTATCACCTGCTGGAGGTATTGGGCAAAGAACAGGTGCTGAAACGCATTGACCGGGCCCTGGCCGCTTGAGCCCCTATTGCGGCTGCCGCAACAATTAAACACGGATTACACCGGAGCACACGGATGGAGAAGGGAGTGACCTGGATCACCGAAGTTCCTATCGGTGCTCATGCGTGTCATCCGTGGCCACATCAAGATCTTCGGGAATGAGCGGAATTGAGCGGAAAATATTTGTTGCACAGGCGGGGCTTTGCGCTTAGATTCCGCGTGTCACAGGTCTAACCGCTGGGCCCCTTGTCGGGTAACATGAAATAATTTCGGGTCTGCGGTTCTCCCTAATTCAGATTTCAAGCGCCTGCATTACTGGGTCACCGCATCGGGACAGACACCGCTTGAACACCATAGAGCATCGATATGAGTACGAACAGTACTGCGACTGAAACGACGACGAAGACAAACCAGGAACGCGGTTCCGGTTATCTGGAGATTTCCGACAAAGGCTTCGGTTTTCTTCGTTCGGCCGAGAATCATTTTCAACCGAAACCGACGGACATCTTCGTCACGCCGGACACGATCAAGAAAAACTTCCTGCGCGAAGGTTGCCTGGTGTACGGGCCGACGCAACCGCCGCACCGCGGGAGCAGTCCGCAACTGCGCGAGGTGGAGAAGGTCAACAACATGCCGTTCTCCGAATACACCAAGGCCATGCGGTTCGAGAATCTCACCACCATCGACCCGCACGAGAAATTCCTCCTCGAAACCACGCCGGACCTGATCGAGACCCGGATCATCGATCTGGTCACCCCGATTGGCAAAGGCACACGCGGTTTGATCGTATCTCCGCCGCGAAGCGGCAAGACCACTATTTTGAAGCAGATCGCAAACGCTGTGACTGCCAACCATCCGGAAGTGCACGTGCTCGTGCTTCTCATTGATGAACGCCCGGAAGAGGTCACGGATTTTCAACGCTCGGTCAAAGCCGAGGTGGTCGCCTCCTCCAATGACATGGACCTGGAAACACACGTCCGGCTGTCGCGATTCATGATCGAGCGCTGTCGCCGGATGGTCGAAGCGAGCAAAGACGTCTTCGTGCTCCTGGATTCCATCACGCGCGTCGCGCGCGCTTACAACAGCGTGCACGGCGGCAGCGGCCGGACGATGACGGGCGGTGTGGACGCGCGCGCGCTGGAAATACCCCGCAAGATGTTCGCCGCTGCGCGCAAGATCGAAGAAGGCGGGTCGTTGACGATCCTGGCCACGGCGCTCGTCGATACCGGTTCACGGATGGACGAATTGATTTTCCAGGAGTTCAAAGGCACCGGCAACATGGAATTGATTCTGGACCGGAAGCTCTCCGACCGCCGCCTGTTCCCCGCGATTGACATTCCCAAGAGCGGCACGCGCAAAGAGGAAAAGTTGTTTCCGTCGAAAAACATCGAAGCGATCCGAAAGCTCCGCCGCATGATGGTGGATCTGAATCCGGTCGAAGCCATGGAAACGCTGATTGCCGCCCTCAAGAAGCACAAGACGAACGATGAGTTGCTGAGCAAGTTGGTTTAAGGGGTTTCAAGAAGGAGCGCGGACAGCTTGTCCGCGCGCTGGTTTGGACATTTCGCTCGGTTCTCCTCCGGAGGGAGATTTGACAATGACCCCGAGTTCGCCGGCGGGGTTGTGTTTGGAGTGCGCAAGTCCCGACGGCTGAATTCGCCCCAGGTTTACGGCCAAGGTAAACCACGAGGATCTTCCGCGCTTGTAATTGAAGGCCGCTCCCTTAGGGTGAGTTCCGCGAATTCGGCATGACGAAACCGGAGCGAGCCAGAACGGAGCCCCTTTACCGCGCGCCGTTGGAGAGAATGCTTCGCATCCACCAGGCGATTCAGGAAGGAACTTTTCCCAACACGCAAACGCTCTCCCTGGAGCTGGAGATCAGCTCAAAGACCGCCCAACGGGACCTGGAGTTCATGCGAGAACGGCTGGAATTGCCGCTGGCGTACGACGCCATCCGGCATGGATACTACTACACGCAGGAGGTTCGATCTTTCCCAACGTTGCAGATCACGGAAGGCGAGCTTTTTGCTCTTCTGGTCGCTGAGAAAGCGCTGCAGCAGTATCGCGGAACAAGTTTCGAGAAACCGCTCCTGAGCGCGTTTAAGAAAATGGCGGCTTCGCTGCCGGAAACCGTCTCGCTGAATCTGGCGGACTGGGAGCAGACGATTTCGTTTCGGACGAGCGCCGAGCCGATTCTTAACCTTGAGATCTTTGATGCGCTGGCCAAGGCCACGTCGCAACGCGAACGGGTCGTGCTGACGTATCGGAAGCCGGGCCTGAAGAACACGGAGCGCCGAACCGTGGATCCGTATCATCTCGCCAACGTCAACGGCGAGTGGTTCCTGTTCGGGTTCGACCATCTCCGCCGCGACATCCGCACGTTCGTTCCGGCACGCATCAAGGCCGTGGAGAGAACCGGCCAGCGATTCGTTCGCCCGGCGAGATTCTCGCTCGAGCGAAGGTTGAAGGACAGTTTTGGCATCCACGCGGGAAGCGGCGAATACCAAATTCGAATTCAATTCAGCGAACTCGTGGCCGATTATATTCGTGAAAAGAAATGGCATCCCTCGCAGAGGTTGCGGGAGCTGAGCGAGGGCGGCGTCGAATTGTCTCTGAAACTTTCCAGCCTGGTGGAAGTCCAGCGGTGGATTCTGGCCTGGGGCGGACAGGCCGTCGTAATCGAGCCGCCGGAGCTCGCGGCGTCGGTGCGGCAGGCCGCGCTGCGCATCTTGCGGAATCGCCCGTTGCGTCCTGCGCGCAAAAAATAGTGCGATTTGCCGCAGCGACTATTTGCAAAAGTTCAACAGCAGGTTAATTTCTTGGCATGGCTGAGCCTAAAAAGAAGTCAGTTCCACCGTCCGCGCTGAACAAACTTCCGGGTGGCGCGACCGAAGGCCAAGGCCCGTTGAGCGATTTGCTTTCCCACGAGGAGATGGAAAAGCTCTCCACGCTGCAAATCGTCGATCTCATCATCAGCAAACTCCCGCCCCGTCATCCGTCGATCCTCGACATGGTGTATCTGCGGGAACGCGTCTCCTCCATCGAAGAAACCAATTATCAAGCCCAGGAAGCGATCCAGAAACTGGATGCGATCGTGGAGAAACTGCGGTCCCCGGCCTATCGCGTCGGCACGTTCCTCATGCCGGTGGAACCGGACAAAGCGCACGTCTGCATCGGAGCCACGGACTACGTCTGCCGCGTCGATCCGCAAATCCCGCTTTCCAGTTTGCAGCTCGGCCAGCGCGTGCTCTGCAACGAGGCATTCGCCGTCGTCCAGGGACTGGGGTTCGATCGCAACGGCCCGATCGTCCGCGTGGACGAATTGCTCTCGGACGGACGCTTGCGGATCGGCCAGGAAAGCGGCTTGATGCCGCTGGTGCTCCAACGCTCGGCATTGCTGGCCAAAGAAAAACTGCGTCCGGGTTTGGAAGTGCGTCTCGACGGGAACCAGCGCGTCGCGCTGGAAGTGGTCGGCGTCGGCAAGCGCGTCAAGCGTTCCCTCGAAACGGTGACCGAATTGCCGTGGAGCGCGATTGGCGGTCAGGAAGAAGCGGTGCAAGCGATCCGCGACACCATCGAACTGCCGTTCCTGCACCGCGACCTTTTCAAACGCTTCGAGCATTCTGTGCCGAAGGGTTTTCTGCTCTACGGCCCGCCGGGTTGCGGCAAGACGTTGCTTGGAAAAGCAACGGCCTACAATCTCCGTCAACAAGTGAAGGCTCAAACCGGCGTCGATCATCCCGAATTCTTTCTGCACGTCAAAGGGCCGGAAATCCTGAACATGTGGGTCGGCGAATCCGAGCGGCAAGTTCGCGACCTGTTCTCGCAATGCCGGGAACGCGCCAACGACGGGGCGCTGGCGTTCCTCTTTATTGACGAAGCCGAGTCGATTCTGGGCACGCGTCGCGCCGGACGATACCACAGCATTCTCAGCACGCTCGTCCCGATGTTTTGCACGGAAATGGACGGCATCGAACCGCTCCAGAATGTCGTCGTGATCCTCGCATCGAATCGGGCCGACTTGATCGATCCGGCCATCCTGCGTCCGGGCCGCATCGATCGAAAAATCAAGGTGCGCCGGCCTGACCTGGCCGGTTCGCAACGCATCTATGAAATCTACTTGCGGGAGAGCTTGCCGTTGGCTGAACCGAAAACCGACCTGGCGGCGGCCGTGACGCAAGCCCAGTTCAATCGCACCCCAGAGAATCAGTTCCTGGAAGTCGTCTATCGCAGCGGGAAGAAAGACATGCTTTACCGCGGCGACCTGGCCAGCGGCGCTATCATTGCCGTCGTCGTGGAACGCGCCAAAAGTCTGGCCATCAAACGCTCGATCGAGACCAAGTTGCCCACCTCCTTGACACGGGAGGATTTGCTTCAAGCGCTGGAAAAGGAATACGCGGAAAATGACCTGTTCCCGGCGACTGACCTGACTGAGGACTGGCTGAAACTGACTGATTTCGACCCGGACAATGTCGTTCGTCTGGGCCCGGTGCGGCCGCGCAAAAGCGAGTCGCTCGGCAGCGGCATCGTCTAGGCGAGTCGCTCCGTGAAGCCGAGACCGCCTGCGACGATTTCACTGGAGCGCATGAATCCGATCTCTGCGTCCCGGCACTCCGCATGAACTCCCCCATCATCCAATTTGGACTGGAGACCGAGTTCGGCATCACCTCCGAGCACGACGGCGAAGTGGACGTGGTGGCCGAGTCGATCGCCCTGGTCCGCAGCGCCACCGAACCCGGCGTCTGGATGTGCTGGGATTATGAAAGCGAAGATCCGCACGTGGACATGCGGGGCTTTCGCGTTCGCGAGCTTCGCCAGGACACCGACGAGGCGAAATACTTTGCCCAGGACGCTGAGCGCGAACTGAGTTTCGTCGAAATCAAGAGCGATCTCGTGCTCGGCAACGGAGCGCGATTCTACAACGATCATGCGCACCCGGAGTATTGCACGCCGGAATGCCGAACCCTGGCCGAATTGGTCGCGCACGACCGCGCCGGCGAGCGGATTCTGATGGCGTGCGCCCAGCATCTCTCGGAGAAGCGCCAGCGCGCGGTTCGGCTCTACAAAAACAACACGGACTTCTTTGGACACAGCTACGGTTGCCACGAGAACTATCTTCTGCCTCGGGCGTTGCCCTGGGAAATCCTCGCGCACGGGATGCAGGCGTTTCTGGTCACGCGCCAGATTTTCGCCGGAACGGGGAAGTTTGCCGTCGAAGCGGAAGACAAATTTCTGTCGCCAGGATTTCAAATCTCGCAACGGAGCGATTTCTTCAGCGAACTTCAGAGCGTCGATACCATGCAACGGCGTCCGCTCATCAACACCCGCGACGAGCCGCACGCGAATCCGAAAACGTTCCGGCGGTTTCACGTCATTTTGGGCGACGCCAACATGTCGCCGTTCGCCACCCGTTTGAAGGTCGGAACAACGGCGCTGGCCCTGGAAGCGTTGGTGATGAATCCCAAGCGCCTCTACCCCAAACTGGCAGATCCACTCTCCGGGCTGACGACGATTTCCCGCGATCCGGCGTTTCGCTGGGAGACATTGCTGGACGGTGGAGCGAAAGCAACCGCCGTGTCCATTCAGCGGGAATATCTCACGGCAGCGAAGGATGGCTGCGATCTCACGAACCCGGAAAAGCGGCAGCTTGTTGAGGATTGGGAGCGCGTGCTGGACGATCTGGAAACGGACTTCATGAAATGCCGCGATCGGTTGGACTGGGTCGCGAAGCTGGCTTTGGTCCGCGAGTTTCAGGCCGCTCAGAAAGTTACGGACGATGATCCGTGGTTGCAGAGTCTGGATTTGGAGTATCACCGCCTCGACCGGTCGGAAGGCTTGTATTACGGCCTGGAACACGCGCACAGTTTTCAGGGCGTTCCGGAAGAGAGCACAGTGAGAGCCGCGGTCAAGCATCCGCCTTCGACGCGAGCCTACGTGCGGGGCCGGTGCATCCAGAAATTCGCTTCGGCGGTGATCTCCGCCCAGTGGGATCACATTACGTTGCAAGGAACGCATGGTCCCATTAGAATCTCGCTGATGGATTTGTTCGCACCGGGCGACGTCGCGGAATATGCTCGAGTGATCGACGCCGCCCATTCTCCGGATGATTTGCGAATCATCGGGAACGTGGCAAGTTAACGAGTAGATTTTATGCCAGACCAAGCTCAGAGAACTCGTCCCGTCGCCCCTGGACCGAGTGGAGGCGGCGATGGCCCCAGCGCACCCAAGGTCGATAAACCCAATGTCGAAGAACTTCTGAAGCGGATGCGCAAGGTGGATCCTGATCAGGCCAAGCGCTACCGACAGCGCACCGGCCAATGAGCGATCCCGCGCCGATTGCCGGCGATTTTCTCTCCTTGCTCGCGGCCCGCCAGGTGCCGCCGCTGCGAGGCGATGTTTCTCTTTCCGCTCCCGTTCAGACTCAAGCCACAACTGTCTTCGCCTTCCATTTCGCCGACGGCATCTTGATGGCGGGCGATCGCAGGGCCACTGCCGGGAACATCATCGTCACCGATCGCGTGGACAAAGTCATCGAGATCGATGCCACCTCGCTTCTCGCCATCGCGGGAGTGCCGGCCACGGCGTTCGAAATGGCGCGAGTGCTGCAAACTTCCTTCGAATACTATCGGCGAAGCCAATTGCAGCCGCTCAGTCTGCCCGCCAAAGTCCGGGCGCTGGCGCGGCTGCTGCGCGAGAACCTTCCCATGACAATGCAAGGCATCGGCGTCGTCATGCCGCTCTTTGCCGGTCTGGACCACGCGACTGCTCCAGCTCGCGCCAAGATTTATTTCTACGATCCGCTGGGCGCGCAGTTTCACGCGGTCGGCTACGCGGCTTCCGGTTCCGGCTCCGGCACCATCCGAAGCATTCTCAGTTTTCAGGAGAGGCACGGCGGGCCAAAGCCCTCGGAGATGCAACTGCCCCAGGCCGTGCAGTTCGCCCTGCGCCTGCTCATGGTCGCGTCGGAATTCGATTCCGCCACCGGCGGCGTGAACCCGGAGACGCGGACGTTCGCCACCATCAAAGTGCTCCGTTCCGCCGGCGTGGAAACAATCGAAGCGGAGCAGCAAGCCGGATTTTTGCGCGCATGACCGAAGAGCCTTATCGTTGGCTGGAGGCCATTGAGAACCGCCGCGAATACGTTCGCGAGCAGATCAAAAGCGGCTCTCCCGTGTTTGCCGCGAGTTTGCCGGACGGCATTCTTCTCCTCGGCATCGGCACCGGCAATTCGAAGGTCTTCGAGCTCTTTGACCGGCACGCGCTGGCGGGCCTGGGGCATCCGGCGGACATGGAGAAAATTCGCCAGGCGGCGATCGACGCCGCGCACCTGGAAGCGTTCACGCGCGCGCCGGAGGATGTCAGTTTGCGCCGGCTGGTCAGCTTCGGGCTGAGTCCGCAATTGAAGACGCACTTCGAGCAAATCTACAGCGCGCCCTTTTTAGTGGAACTGCTGCTCGTGGAAGTCGGCGCCGAACCGGGACACGACTTGCTGTTTCGTCTCCATTTCGACGGCGCATTTCAGTACCAAACACAAGGAATCATTTTGGCCGCGGGCCTTCCGGAGCCGGAGAAAGCCGCGCTGGAATGGTTGAGCCAAAACGCGGCCGGCAAAAGGGAGAGACGCGAGTTGGCGGACTTGCTCCTTCAGGTCTGGTGGTGTTTGCTAGAGCATAAGTCTTTCACGGAGAATCCTCCCTCCGAGGAGGAACGCCGAGCCGGCTGGCGCGCCGCCGTGAATGGAAAAATCGTGGAGATCGGCTGGCTGGCGCGGAAAAGCCCGCGGCTGGCCCGCTTTGAAATGCTGCCTTTGGAGCAAATCGGATTATGAATCGCGTCGTAGGTCTCGAGACCGAATACGGATGTTTGACCAACGATCCGTCCGGCCCGCCCAGCGCTGTGGGGCGGGTCCGGAACTGGATTTTTGATCGCGCCCGCTTCGGCCTTCCCGACATGCACCAGCGCGACTGGGACGAACCGGCGGGCAACGGCGGATTCCTGTTCAATGGCGGACGGGCCTATGTCGATATGGGGCACCTGGAATACTGCACGCCCGAATGCCTGTCTCTGATCGATCTGCTGCGCTACGACCGCGCGGGCGATGCCATTTTGGTTCAAGCGCTGAAGGATTTGCGGCTGCACGATCACGTCAGCTTCATTCGGAACAACATCGACCACTACTCCGGCGCCACGTTCGGCTGCCACGAGAATTACCTCGTGCGGCGTTCCGCTCCGTCGTTGACCGAAGCGAACGTTTTGTCGTTGCTCGCGTTTCTCACGCTCCGGCAGCTTTACGGCGGCGCGGGGCGTGTCGGTTCCACGCCAGGCGCCGAATTGCGCGGAGACCTGATCCGGCCCGGCGCCGACAGTTATTTCCAAATCAGCCAGCGCGCGGACTACATCAACAACGATCTCTTCGAATGGGTCCAATTCAACCGCGCCATCATCAACACGCGCGACGAACCGCTCGCCGACGCCCGCAAGTACCGCCGCCTGCATCTGCTGCACGGCGACACGAGCGTGCTGCCGACGACGTTGATGTTGAAAGTCGGAACGACTTCGCTCGTGCTCGACCTCCTGGAATTGGATCGGATGCCCAAAATGGTGCTGGCGGACGCGGTGCTGAGCTTTCGCGGCATCTCCCACCAACCGGACGGCCCCTGGATCGTGACGCTGTCCGATGGCCGCACCGAGAATGCCGTGGAGTTGCTCTTTCAGTTTTACGAAGCCGCCCGAAGCGAATTCAGCGGGCGCGACGAAGAGACGAACGTGGTGCTGGACGTCTGGCAGGAAACATTGACTGCCCTGGGCAAGCAACCGGAGGCGCTGGTCGGGAAAGTGGATTGGGTCACCAAACGCTGGCTGTTTCAACAATTCGTCGAGCGGGAGAAGATCGCGTGGGTCGATCCCTGGCTGCGCGCGCAGGATCTGGAATTTCATCACGTCGATCCCGCGCGCAATCTGGGATTGGCGCTCGCGCAAACGCCGCCGCCGTGGGAGATCACCAGCGCTGACATCTCGGAAGCGACGCGGCGGGCGCCGACGAACACGCGCGCCCAGATTCGTTCCCACATCATGCAGCAGCTCCGCAATCACTCGATTCGCTATTTCGTCGATTGGGAAGTGATCGACGCCGAAGGCATCAGCTCGCTCAATTTGCTGAATCCGTTTGAAGCCTCGACCGACACCGTCGCCAGTTGGTGCCGGCAACTGAATAATACGCGGGGATAACTCCAGTCCCCTTCCCGTATCCTGCGAGGGCCCATCCGCACACTGCCCGAATCTTCAACGGCGAAACTCCCTCTCCTCCATGACGGAGGAGGAGAGGACCGGGGAGAGGAGGTGCGTCGTAGGTCCGCGATAAGCGGAAACGGGTGCCCTCACCCCAACCCTCCCCCACTCCTTGGTCGCGGGCGAGAGAGAAACTCCGGTGGCAGAGTTCGGTGAGTTTCCGATTTCGGATTCCTCGCATCGGGTCTAACATGAGTCCATGACAGCTCGTTTGGAATTCCTTGTTGGGTTAACCGTTTTTGTGACGTCGGCCTGTCGCGCGGACGAGGTGCTGTTCCAGGACGATTTCGCGGGCAAGCTCGGCGAAGGCTGGTCCTGGGTGCGCGAGCATCGCGAAGCCCGGCGCGTCTCGCCGCGCGGACTCGAAGTGCGCATCGAGCCCGGCAATATGTGGGGACCAGCCAACAACGCGAAAAATGTTTTGGTGCGCGCCGCGCCGGACGCGGCCAAGGGCGAAATCGAAGTTTCGGTCAACGTCGAAAACCGTCCGACGGAGCAATACGAACAAGTCGATCTCGTCTGGTATTACGATGACAGCCACATGGTGAAGATCGGGCTGGAACTCGTGGATGGTCGATTGAGCATCGTCATGGGCCGCGAGGAAGGCGACCGCACGCGCACGATCGCTATCATCCCGCAATTGTCGCCGGTTGTGCGGCTGAAATTCCTGGTGAGCGGTGGACGAATTCGCGGGCAGTTCCGCACCACCGACGCGGAAGCCTGGCGCACCGCGGGCGAATGCGACTTGCCTGCGCGCGGCCCGGCCAAAATCAGCCTGCAGTGTTATCAAGGCCCGGCTGGAGTCGAGCACTGGGCGCGCCTCACCGACTTCCGCGTTGTTCGGCTCGGGGCGCAGGAGCCTGGCTCCGCGCGCAAACCATGAACCGCAAAGCGGCAGTTGAGCCGACGAAACACACGAAAAACACGAAAGGAGATGGAGTAGAACCACAGAGAACTCGCCGGTCGAGTTGCCAGGGAAGAGATCCCCGCTCGTTTGGTTTTCGTGAGTTTCGTGAGTTTCGTGGGTTCAACTGCCTTTTCCAGGATGAACGACGATTTACGCCGAGAAACCGCGGGGCTGATCAAATCGTGGATGCGGCATGACGAGGAGATGCTCCGGGATTATCTCGTTTCCGGCGTGGAGGACCCGCGGATCAACCTCCAGAGCATTCTCACGCGGCACTTCCTGATCGAGGCTTTGTTCAGCGGCCAGTTCGCGCTCCTAATGGAACATGAACTCCGCTTTGGCGCCGTCATGAACTGGCTGCTGAAGCTCGCCAAAAAGCCGGGCGGCTTCGAGGATTTCGCAAGCCTGCTCTACGCCTTGGAGCGCGGAGCCGACAATGCCGAGGGCCTCCCCATCCCGGCCTTTCTTTCCCAAACTTTCGCGCGCTTGCCGGCGGTTGTGGATGCATGGATCGTTCCTCAGTACATCCATGAGACGCTGTCCGCAACGAGGCCGACGGAAACCGGGTCGCGACTTGCCGATGAACGGCTCTCCACCTTCGAGCGAATTTGGTGGACGGCGCTGGAGAATGAAACGCCGCGCGGCCTCCGGGTGTTCGAACCCGCTTGCGGTTCCGCCACCGATTACCGGTTCCTGCACTCGTTCGGCCTCGCGCGGCTGGTGGACTACTTCGGTTGCGATCTGTGCGAAAAAAACATTCGCAATGCCCGCGCGATGTTTCCCGAAACCCGGTTCGATCTCGGGAACATCTTTGAAGTGGAGGCGCCGGACAAAACGTTCGATCTCTGTCTGGTCCACGACCTGTTCGAGCATTTGTCAATTGCGGCCTTGGATCGGGCTGCAGGAGAAATCGGCCGTGTCACACGCGAGGGGCTTTGCCTGGGCTTCTTCAACATGCATGAGGAAGCCGAGCACCTCGTCAGAGCCGTCGAGGATTATCACTGGAACACGCTCAGCCTCGCGCGGACCGGCGCGTTGTTCGAGCAACAGGGCTTCGTGGTTCAACCGATCCATCTCGGCACGTTCTTGAAATGGAGGATCGGCTGCGAAGAGACGCACAATGAAAACGCCTACACCTTCTTCGCCACCGCGGCGGAGCGTTGAGTGCAGCCACTTCCCATGAACGAGACGGTGGGGCGAGCCTGTCCCAGCGAGCCGAGTCGGACGTATTCCACGCACGTCGAGCGGCTCGCCGGGACGGACTCGCCCTACCGGGTTCATGGGCCGAGTGCAAGTCCGAAAGGAACAGGAAACTCTCCATGAACGAACCCACCCCTTCGCCCCACCCAGGAGGGGAACTGGATCCGCGACAAAGCCGGATCGCGACTTAGTTAGGGTCTGTGAAAAAAAGTTGAAGAAAGTTTGACGCCAGATGTGTTAAAGTGTTGCGAGCGGCGTGAGTGTGCCGCTCAAGTACAAGAATTCGTGGTTCAACGAACGGACGGTTTTGAAATGAAAATCTTCATTGGCTTCGTTCTCTGGTGCCTGTTGTTCTTGGTCTGCTGGCCGCTGGCCTTGCTGGCTGTGGTCGTGTTCCCGGTGGTCTGGCTCGCCTTGCTGCCTTTCAGGCTGATCTTCTTCGTCGTGGAAGGAGTCTTTGGACTGATCCGGGCCATTCTTTGCTTGCCGGCGCGCCTGCTTGGATTCAAGAGCAAGGCTTGACGCCGCTCCCTCCAGACCAGAGATCACAACTTTTGCGCGTGCCCGATCACATGAAATGGAGACTACTCGCCAGCGTGCTGGGGGTCCTGCTTTCGACTCCTGTTGCGGCCCAAGAGAAGCCGGGGCCCAACCAGCCCGCCGCCCAAGCGCCGCAAAGGGAGAACCCGCAAGGCCGTCCGACGCCCACTCAACCCGCGTTGCCGGACGGGGCGCGCACCTTCCGCGATCTCGAATACGTTCCGGGTGGACACGAGCGTCAGAAACTGGATCTTTATTTGCCCAAGGAAGGGCGCCAATTGCCTCTGCTTGTTTGGGTGCACGGGGGTGCGTGGCGTGCAGGCAGCAAAGATACGTGTCCGGCTCTCTCATTTGTCCGGGAAGGCTACGTCGTCGCGAGCATCAATTATCGCCTCAGTCAGCATGCGATTTTCCCGGCGCAGATCGAGGACTGCAAAGCGGCGATCCGCTGGCTGCGCGCAAACGCCGGCCAGTATGGAATCGATGCCGACCGGATCGGTGTCTGGGGATCTTCCGCGGGCGGTCATCTGGTGGCCCTGCTCGGCACGGCCGGAGACGCGAAGCAGTTTGAGAAGGGCGAGCATCTCGAGTGGTCCAGCCGGGTCCAGGCGGTATGTGATTGGTTCGGGCCGACCGATTTTACGCAGATGAACAAGGCCGGGAGCAGCATGGATCATGACGCGGCAGACTCTCCGGAGTCGCACCTGATCGGTGGACCGATCCAGAACAACAAGGAAAAGACAGCGCGCGCGAATCCGATCACGTACGTCAGCCGTGACGATCCGCCCTTCTTGATCATGCACGGCGACAGGGATCCGCTGGTGCCCATGAATCAAAGCGAATTGCTTGAGGCGGCGTTGAAGAGCGCGGGCGTGGAAGTGACGTTCCATGTAGTCAAGGGCGCCGGCCACGGATTCGGCGGCCCGGAACTCACCCGAATGGTCCGCGAATTCTTCGCGAGGCATCTGAAACCGCGCAAACCGCTGGCCGATTGAAAGCGGATGGATTCTTCTTCCCATGAACCGTCTCTTCGGACCGCGGCCTTCAGGCCGCTTCAACGCTCGACTCCGGAGAGTGCACGGAAGCAGCCTGAAGGCTGCGGTCCGCGCAGTTTTCGGTTCATGGGCCATGGGCATGGCTTCTGGGCCAAGGAAACTTCCCATGAACCGAACCCTTTCACCCCATCCCTCTCCCCCAGTGGGGGAGAGGGTGTCCGCAGGACGGGTGAGGGGGAATCCGAACGGTTCATGGGCCGAGTGCAGGTTCGAACGGAACAGGACACTTCCCAGGAACCAACCCAGCCTCTTACCCCTCCCAGGAGGGGAACTTGATTTAGACGCGACGAACAGGGCTCCCTTCCTGGGAAGCGTTGGGGGTGGGTTCATGGACGCCGTGGCCATGTCAGAAGATGTATTTCAGCGACGCGGTGGAACGCGTCCTTACCAGTTCATGTGTCCATCCGCGTCCGAAAAACCGCAAAGCTTCCCTTGAACTCCACTGAGATTCTCGATCGCATTCAGGCGGGCCGGATCATCGCCATCTTGCGTGGCGAATTCGGCGGACGGGAAGAGGATATTGCGGCGGTCGTTTTGAACGCCGGGATCACTGCCATCGAAGTGACGCTCAATTCTCCCGGAGCGCTGGATTCGATCCTGCGGCTGGCGAAGCGATTCTCGGCGAAGATGGCCGTCGGCGCAGGCACGGTGCTCGCGGCAGAGGAAGTTGACCGAGCCGCGGACGTCGGAGCGCAGTTCATCGTATCGCCGAATTGCGACGCGCGCGTCATTACCGCCACCAAGCGGCGCGGACTCGCCTCATTTCCCGGGTGCTTCACACCGTCGGAAGTGGTCGCGGCGATGCAAGCCGGCGCGGATGCCGCGAAGGTTTTTCCGGCGGAATGCCTGGGGCCGGGCTTTGTGAAAGCGATGCGCGGCCCGTTGCCTCAGGTACGGCTGGTTCCGACCGGGGGGATCACCCCGGAGACGACACGGACGTATTTAGCATTGGGCGCGTGGGCTGTGGGCGCTGGCTCCGAATTGCTGGGGAAGGACGTTCAAAGCGACCGAGGCTTGGAAAGATTACGGGAACGCGCGCGAGCCTTCACGTCGGCTGTGAAGGGCTCAAGGTTGCCTCAGGTTACATTTCTCAAATCATGACTGACCACTCGGCAAGGCCGGCATGCGCCGTCTGCGTCGATATGGGCACGACGAACACTCGCGTCTGGCTGGTGCAGGGCGCCGAAGTCCTGGCTCGGGCGCAGGCGGGGATCGGCGTGCGCGACTCGGCACGCGATGGATCGCCGGCCCGGATCAGAGCTGGTCTGCGCGATCTGATTCAAACGGTCCGGGAAAAGGGCCCGAATGCGAGGCCGAGCTGCGTTTTGGCCGCGGGCATGATCACGTCGCCGCTGGGATTGGCCGAGGTTCCCCACGTCCCGGCTCCGGCGGGCAAGACGGAGCTGGCCGCTGCGATGCGTCGATTTCAATTTCAGGACGTTACCGAATTGCCGATCTGGTTGGTTCCAGGCGTGCGCTGCGGCGGACGTTCTGTGGATCTAGTGACAATCGGCGACGTGGATGTGATGCGCGGTGAGGAGACGCTTTGCCTTGGGCTGGTGGCTCTGGGTTTGATTCAGCCGCCGGCGACGGTGCTCAATGTGGGTTCGCACTGGAAAGCGATTCACCTCGACGGGCACGGGCGGATCGATTCGAGTCTGACTTCACTGTCGGGTGAATTGATTCATGCCACGCAGACGCAGACGATTCTGGCCAGTGCCGTGCCTCGCGAGCGGCCGTCGTCAATTGACGCGGATTGGTGTGAAGCCGGCATCAAGGAGCAACGCCGGTCAGGGTTGGCGCGCGCGCTGTTTTGCGTGCGGTTGCTCGAATTGAATCGGATCGGCACGCCGGACCAACGGCTTTCGTTTTTGAGCGGCGGGTTTGTCGGCGCGGATTTGGAAGCGATGCTCCGGCGAGGCGTGATCGCATCGGGAGCCAGCGTCCGGATTACGGGCAGCGGGGCGGTGGCAGAAGCATGGCGAAACGCGCTGGAGAAATCCGCCATTCACGCGACCGCAACTTCCGCAGCCGAACTTGAAGCCGCATTGCTCGCCGGGTTGCGCGTCGTGGCGGAACCAACGGCGTTGGGTTAACTGGCATACAACAGGAGCTAACGGAGATAACGGAGACCAAGGGCAAGTGAGCGCACCCTGTTGGACCGCAGATAGACCCACCGCGGTAAGCCGCAACCAAAGTCGGGGAGAAACTTGTGAAGCGGCGCACGATCCGAAGCGACCTCCGTTAACTCTGTTACCTCCTGTTACAGCACCGGTGGGCTCATAAACCCTAAAGCGGCGGTTGATCCCACGAAAGGCAGGAAAGGAAAAGGATTGGACTCAGGATGCGGCCACCGGTTGGGCGAGGATCTATTCTCTGGCATCCGTTCGGCTTTTGGGTGTTTCGTGTGTTTGGTGGGCCCAACTGCTTTTCCAAGGATGAATCCTGTCTGGCGAATTTCCTACCGCCAAGTAGGATCGCCCGTGCCCCTGCAGGGCACAGCGATGATCACGTTTTCTAGACGACGGACGCGGCACGGCAACTTCGCAGCCGAATGGTTACGGCGTTCCAACGTGACAAGGTTAAATCGTTAAATCGGTCCAATAAGTGAGTTGAGCAAATTTCACCGCGGTCTGCGAGCCATCCGGACGATTGCAGTGCCAAACCTCGCCAGTCCGCTGGTTCGATTTGCGCTGGTGCTGGCTGTGCTGGCATGCCTCCTCGCGAAGGCTGAGGACGCGCCGGCGGTGGATATTCCGAATGCCGACCTGCTTCAGGTGAGTCTGGAAGATCTGGGGCGAATCAAGGTCACCACGGTCTCGCGAAGGAGCGAGAGTCTGTCGAGCGCGCCGGCGGCCATTTATGTGATCCGCCCGGAAGACATCCGGCGTTCCGGCATCAATTCGATTCCGGAGCTGTTTCGCACGGTGCCCGGAATGGAAGTCGCGCAGGCCAATTCTCATCAATGGGCCATCACGGTGCGCGGGTTCAACAGCATTTTCGCCAACAAACTTCTCGTCTTGATGGATGGGCGTTCGATTTACACCCCGACCTTCTCCGGCGTTTATTGGGAGGAGACCGACACCGTGTTGGAAGATATCGATCGCATCGAGGTGATCCGCGGCCCAGGCGCGGCGCTGTGGGGCGCCAACGCGGTTAACGGCGTGATCAATATCATGACCAGGCCGGCGAATGAAACTCAGGGAACGCTGATCAGCGGCGGCGGCGGCGCAGAGGAGCGGGGCTTTGGAACGGTGCGTTATGGCGGGCAGTTGGGAACCAACGTGTACTTCCGCGTCTATGGGAAATACTCCAACCGGGATGAATTCACCCTGACCGACGGCCGCGCCGCGGGCGACGCCTGGTGGCGGTCGCAAGGGGGATTCCGGCTGGACTGGTATCCGTCCGAGGCCAACACCGCAACTCTGCAAGGGGACTATTATTACGGGGAGATGGACGGCCAGGTGTTCCGGCTCTCTTCGTCTCCGTTCGGCGTGTTTGCGGTTTGCGCCTGAAGCGCACCTGTTCATTCCCGCCACGTATCAGAACGACCTTTACGCCGAGAGTTATGGATTTGAAGTGTCCGCAGTCTGGCAACCGCTGGACGCCTGGCGCCTGCGCAGCGGCTACAGTTTTCTCAAACAGAACTTCCACACGCGCGGCCCGATTCGATCTTTTTCTGAAGACGGCGAGACCTACGATCCCCAGCAGCAATTCTTTGTCTGGTCAGACATGGATTTGGGGCGCAAGGTGGAATGGGGAATGAGGTTGCGCTACGTAGATGATCGGCGGGGGCTGGGGATTCCGAATTACACCGCTCTGGACGCGCGACTGGCGTGGAAACCCACCGCCAACTGCGAACTCGTCGTCATCGGCCGCAACGTGCTCGACCCGCACCACCGCGAGGCGGCGCCGCAGATTGTCAGTTCGAGCAACGTGCAGGTGGACCGGGCGGTGTATGCGAAGCTGACGTTGCGGTTTTGAACCTGGTAAGCCAGACGCGAATTGAACTTTGCAACGATGTAACATTTCATTGATTCCTCACAAAAAGCTTCCCCGGCAGTTGTTTGACGAGCCGTTTCATTTCCAAACTCAGCAGCGCGACGGACGCCGCTGACGCCGGCAAACCGCTTTGCCGAATCACGTCGTCGATCGCCGTCGTCTCGGTGTCGAGCGCCCCATAGACCTTTTGTTCGTTGTCGGACAACTCCAGCGCGGGCAGCGAGCCGGTTTCATTGGGCGAGGGCGGGCGATTGGATGGCGGGAAGAGATATTCGAACTCGCTCAGAATATCCTCGGCCCCTTCGCAAAGTTTGGCGCCTTTTTTGATCAACTCGTGGCAGCCTTTGCTGCGCGGCGAATCGATCCGGCCCGGAACGGCGAAGATCTGCCGGCCGTAATCCACCGCCATGTTCGCCGTGATCAACGCGCCGCTCGTGAGATTGGCTTCGACGACCACAGTGCCGAGCGTCATGCCGGCGACAATGCGGTTCCGGATGGGAAACGTTTGCTTGTCCGCCGTGCGATTGAACGGGAATTGCGTGACGACCGCGCCGTTCGCGGCGATGCGCTCGAACAGTTCGGCGTTTTCCGGCGGCACGACCAGATTGATGCCCGTGCCCAGCACCGCGATGGTGCGGCCTTTGCCGCTGAGCGCGCCCTGGTGCGCGGCGGTGTCAATCCCGCGCGCGCCGCCGCTGACCACGGTGACGCCGACGTAGGCGAGTTGGTAGGCCAGCTTTCGGGCGACCTCCACGCCGTAGTGCGTGGTCAGGCGCGAGCCGACCATGGCCACGGAGTTCTTCTCCTTCTCCGTCAGGCGCCCTTTGACGTAGAGGACAATGGGCGGGTCGTAAATCTGGCGCAGGAGTTCGGGATACAATTCATCCGCTTGCGTGAGGACGTGGGAGTCGAACTCGGGGATTCGCCTCAATTCACCCTGGAGGTCCACGCTGCGTTCCCAGCGCGAGATCGCCTCGGCGGTTTCCTCGCCGACGCCGCGAACTTTGAGCAATTGGCTCTTGGACGCGGCCAGAATGGCCGGAGCTTCACCGAAGTGTTCGAGGAGTTGCCGGACCCGGACGGGCCCGACGTGATCGATCATGTTGAGCGCGATCAACGCTTCCTTGGCGTTCATGCGCTCTTGAGTAACGGAATTCCGAAATCGCGGCAACAAGGAATTGCACACTGGGGCGCACGCGCATCTCACTGGCTTGTGGGGCAGGCTTTCCAGCCTGCCGGTCAGGGGGACTTTCCAGTCCCCTCGCGGCGCGGCTCGCGCAACGGAGCTGGAAAGCTCCGTGAACCCGCAGGCTCGAAAGCCTGCGCTACCTCGCTCAAGGGCCCCACCTCCACTGAAATTCCTCAACTCTCAACTCAAAACACTCTCAACTCCAAAATCACGCAGTGCTTACTCAGCCGGCCCGGTGAAGATGGCCCGATGGATGGGAGTGGGGTACGGGACGTCCGGCCCTTTGGCCACGTACCAGAGAATGCGATTCAACTCGTCTTCGGGCGCCAGATCGTAATCGCGAAAATTCATGCGCCTGGATTCTTTGGCAAAGGGCGACTTCTCCGTGTTCTTAGAGAACAAATTCACCTTCGGCATCAGCACCGTGTAAGGCGTGCTCCGGGGCGTTCGCTGAAAGCAGTTGAACATCGGCGTCGCCGCGGCGTCATACTGCGTCAACGGCGGCAAGCCAAGGATGAGTTCTATTGTGCGGATCATGCTGGCCGTCGTGTAAAGCGTGCTATCGACAAAGCGCCGTTTGGCGTAAGGGCTGATGACAAATCCGACCGTGCGATGCGCGTCGACGTGGTCCGGCCCGTTCTGGGCGTCGTCTTCGATGACGAAAATCGCCATTTGCGGCCAGAACCGGCTGCGCGTCGCGGCTTCGACGATTCGGCCTAACCCGAGGTCGTTGCTCGCCACGCAAGCTTCCGGCGTGAATGCGCCCGGCGTGGTCCCGCGGGTGTGATCTTCCCCCAACGACATGATCGTGAAGCGCGGGAGAACGCCGGTCTTCTCGGCGCGCTGCAAGTCCGCGATCCACCATTTGACTTTGTCCATGTCACGGGCGCCGGTCCATTTGCCGCGGTTGGAGGAAGGGACGCGCTGGGCGCCTTCGCCGTAGTTTTTGAAAGAAATCCCGTGGCGTTTGCAGAGGTCCCAGAGGTAACCGGCAGCGGGATTCTCCATTTCCTCGTTGCCCGGGAGTTTGCCGTGTTTGGAATAGGAAATGATCCAGGACCGCTGATTGTAGTCGGTGGCGATGGCGGCATCGCACCAACTGTGGCCATCGACGCTGACTTCGCCGTTGCAGTAAAGGTTGTCGAGCAGGACGTACTCGCGCGCGATCTGGTGGTGATTGGGCGTCACGGCCTCGCCGTAAATCGTGAGATTCGGGTCGCCGTTGCCGATCGGCTTGCCCTGCGCGTCCTTCATATCGCCGAGAACCTGGTCGTACGTGCGGTTCTCTTTGATGATGTAGAGCACGTATTTGATCGGACAAGGCTGGCCGACTTGATCCGGGATCACGCTGTTGCTGCGGACCGGCGCGAGATGGAATTGCAGCGGCGTGTACGGCGAATTGCGTCGGACCTGCTGCGTGTGCGCGGCCATTTGCGCGGTGTTCGGGCGGTCGATAAACGAGATCGAGCCTTCGAACGTGCGTCCGATGTAATCATACGCCGGCCCTTTGTGGAGTTTGCGCGGGTCGCTCGTCTGGGGCGGAACGTTCGGACGCGAGGCCAGGCCTTTCCCGTTCGCGACGAACATCGTTTTGTTGTCCGGGCTGACCGCGACAGCCGTGGGATACCAGCCCACGGGAATGAAGCCTTCCACGACGGACAGCGATTCGCGATTCCGCCGCGCTTCCTCAGAGAGCGTGTTGGAAATATCCACGACCATGACGCAGTTGTTGTCGGCGTTGGCGACAAAAAGCGTCCGGCCATCGGGCGAAACCGCGACGCCGTCGGGCGTGCTGCCTTCTGGGGATTGCGGGTAAAGCGACGTGGAAATCACTTCGCGCGTGCCTTCCCACAAACGGCGGGCGGGGCTGGGCGCTTCTCCCGGCGTTTCCACGGCCTTGGTTTGAATAACGTGCACGATGTTGTCCCCGCCGCAAGCAACGAACAAACGCCCATCCGGCGCGACCGTCATGTCGTTGGGCCGCAACCCGACGGTAAGGTCCCGCACGCGGCGGTTCTTCTTCGTATCGACGATGCTGACGCTTCGGCTGCCCCAGTTGCTGACGTAAAGGTGTTGTTGATCCGCGCCCATCGCGCACGAATGCGGATATTGGCCGACGGCGACCGTATCTTCGATCGCGAGCGTGGCCGGGTTCAGGACCCAAACTTCATGATTGCCCAGGTTGCAGACGTACAACTTGCCGGTGGCAGGGTGAACCGTGATCGAAGCCAGGAAGATGGCGTTGGTCTCCGGCGAGGGGTACACCGATTTCTCAAGCGCCGCTTTGCCATCGGCATAGTTGAAAACGTGGATCAAACCGGAGTCGCCGCCGGAAACAAAAAAGCGCCCGCCATCCCGGCTGAAAGCCAGTCCATTCCAGGATTGAGTAAGCTGCAGGAATTGAGTCACGCGGCGCTGGGTGATGTCCAGCAACGTGACGCCGTGATTGCTGAATCCGCCGCTGACAGCAACCAGCGTTTCCTTGTCAGGAGCGACCACGAGTTTCAAAGCCATGTCGCTCATCGCGGCGTGTTGGCCGGCCGGGGTGACTCCCCAGCCACTGAAGAGCAGGTTCTCGTTGGGCTGAAGTCCCGCTCGCGACCGCACTGCCGGGCTATTCACGTCCTCGGATGGTTGCCGCACCGGATTCTTGTCGGCGGCAAGGGAGGGCGTCGCGAGGAACACCGCAGCAATTAGAACGAGGGGAGTGGAGTTCGGGAAGTTCATGATGTATGGCGGCTTTGTTTGTAGCACGAAGCCTCCGGAGGTTGAAAGTTCAACGTTCGGTGTTTCCTCCGTGGAAGCAGGGCGAGGGTCTCGCGAACCAATCACCATGCGACGCCTGGCTCGGGCGGAGCTACTGCCGTTGAATTAGGCGAAATGAGACTCTTCGTCTTCTTCCTCTCCCCGCGAGGAACGAGTGGGGAGAGGACCGAGGAGGGCGGCGGGTAAAGGGCGAGATTCTGCGCGTTGAGCGAAGTCAACGATTCGCGCCGGCAGCGGGCGAGCGGCTTCACGTTGATCGAATTGATGATCGTCGTGACGATCCTCCTCGTTCTGGCGGGACTGGTCCTGCCGGCGGTGGGAAAGCCCAAGGCGCATGCCTGGCGCGCCGTCTGCCAAAACAACCAGCGTCAACTCGCTTTGACGTGGGTGATCTATGCCGACGACAACAGCGACTGGCTCGTCCAGAATGGGTACGTGCGCGGCGGCGGCGAACCCTCGCGTTCGATGTGGGTGCAACAGCGGAGTTTTTCATGTTTCCAGGAAGCCACCACAACGGGCGAGGGCTGATCGCGTGGGCCGATAGCCACGTCGAAGCCCGGACGTGGACCGATCATCGGACACTCGGAACGCCCGATTGCAGCGCGCCGGACACCGGCTCCATCAAATGGCACGAGCACCGGCAGCCCTCGTCCGACAACCCGGACTTGCGCTGGCTTCTGTCGCATGCCTCGGTGACGCGCTGAGCCGCGGCGATTTCGTTGGAACTGGGGAGCACACGCGCCCTCGCGTGTGCCGACTGGCGCCTCGCCAGCCGGATCGTCGTTGAAACCCTCGCACTGGATAGGACGGTTCGGTCCGATTGGATGGAGTCGGCCAGGGCGCCGACCACGGCACGCGGGGGCGCGTGCGCTCCCCACCCGATCTGAATCGTTCCGGCCAGGGCGTAGATTTTGTCCGAACTGCAGAGCGCGGACATGCCGGCGCCATCACTTCGGCGTCGTGAAACCGTTGCTCTCCTCAAAATAAACCACGCCGTTGACCTCGGTGCAGACCAGGTATTGGTGCCAGGTAAACCCCTCCTGCTCGCGGCGGGTTTCAAGGCGTTCGATTCTGTTGAGGACGGGCGGCTTTCCCTTGGGCCCGTTGAGCAAGGCTTCACTGAGCACGCGTCCATCCATTGCTTTGGGAGGCTTCACCCCAAGGATCCACAGAATCGTCGGCGCAAGATCAGTGTTCCCGGTCGGAAGGGGATCGACGATCCCGCGCTGGAAATCCGGGCCGGCTGCGATGAGTGTGTTGTGCATGTCGAACGGGCTCAGCGTGACGTGCATCCCCTGGCCGGCGGAACGGTTCGGATCGTCCGAGAATACCATTCCGGGAACGCCGTTGGTGTTTTTCTCGGCCGTCCAGCGCAACGCGAACGCAATGTCTGGAGGATTAGCCGTGTGAAGTTTCGCCTGAGCCAGCGTGAACGCGCCTTTGACCGGGTCACGCGTAAAAATGACGCCGACGTATTCTTCGCCTTGCAGGAAGCGCGCGATGCGATCGATCGTCCCGGCATCGCGGCCAATGACGTAAAGCAGCACCGAGCCGCCGTTGCTCGAAACCACCACGTCGTCCTTCGCCGGCGGCGACTTGAATTCACGCGAAGCGTTGAAGCCGGCTCTCTTGAGAGACTCCGCGACATCGATCTTGCGCGAAATCGTCGAGAAGCCGTGGTCGGAAACGACAAAGATGTCCGTCTTGTCGCGAACTCCGCGCGCCTCCAGTGCGCGCAGCACCGCGGCGAGGTTGGCGTCCGAGCCTTTGATCGCCGCCAGCGACGTTTCCGAGCCCAGCCCAGTTTCGTGCTGCGAATAATCCGGCTCGCTCAGCCAGAGCAAAGAGAACGCAGGGACTTCGCGTTCCCACAACGGGCCGATCAAAGCCTGCGTGGTCCAGTTGTCCCGCTTGGTCTTTGGTTTTTCGACGGCTGGAAATGCGCCTTGGAGCTGGACAATCTTTTGCAGCAGGTTCGTCGGCAGAGTCTGCCCTTCGTAAAGATTGGGATTGGGCGACGCGATCGACTCGCGGTCCGCGCGGTCGTGCAGCAACGCCACCGGTTTCGCTCCGGCAATCGCGGTTCGGCGTCCTTTGCGCTGGAGAATTTCCGCAACGGTGAACCGGTCCAGATAATGGCCGTGGGAAAGTTCGTCGCCCCTTCGCACCGCCGTGCGTGCCTCCGTGCCGAACGGTTTGAGCGGGTCGATCTCCGGACGGTACTCGCGGTTGGCCACAATGCCGCTGCGACTGGGATAGGCGCCAGTGGCGATGGCGGTTCCGTTCACTTCCGTTGCGCTCAGGAAAACCGGATGATGATTTTCGAAGGTCACGCCTTCGCGAGCGAGGTGCCAGAGCGTCGGCGTCAACTCCGGTGTCACGAAGTCCGGGCGCATTCCATCCCAGACCAGGACCACGACGTGGCGGGCTTTACCTGCGCCCAAAGCCTGAGGTGAGGAAAATGCAGCCAGAAAGAGGGCAAAGAGAGCGAATCGAACGCGCAACACCGCGCGATTCTTGGGAACGTCTGAGTTCGGGTCAACCTGAAACCTGATTAAGAGCCTGTCTGAAAAATGGGTGGAACGGGCTACCAGCCCGTTTTTGGCGGCAACCTGCCGCCAAAAGGCCCGGCGGGCTGTTAGCCCGCCGCAACAGGCCGGTGGCCTGTTCCACCCAGAAGACAGTTTTCAGACAGACCCTAAGTGGTCCATTTCATAAATACGCTCACGTTCGCGGCAAGGGATTTTTCGGCCAGACGAGGCGCGAGCGACGAGCATATCCCGAAGTGGATCTGTAAGGAGCAAGCAACGAAGTCTGGCGAAAAA